>JAJFVK010000013.1:300000-386316 GCA_021371795.1 Planctomycetaceae bacterium
AATGACGGCAACCAACTATAAACAAGCATACGAGTCTCTGCAGACAGACTACGCAGGATTGCAGGAAAAAAGCAATACCTACGAACAGCAGGTTGTCGAAAAGACTCGTCAAATCGGCGAACTGTCTAACAAACTCGATGCAGAAATCTCTTCTCTTAAGGCTGACAAGGCCAAAATTGAACAGGATTTGAAAAATATTACGCGCGAGAAGGCAGACCTCGATGAAAGAGTAAAGACCCTTGCAACGGCGGCTTTGAAATTTGAAGAAACCGTTGGCGGAATGCAGGGAAACCTTACTCAAACAAGAAACGAACTTGAGCAGGCACGCGGCGAAAGCATTAAATTGAGCAAAAATCTCGATGAAATCACACAAAGCCTCGATGAGAAAATGGCGCAGCTCGAATCAGCAAACAATGAGAAGAAAAGACTGCTCGAAGAAAAAGACAAACTCGAAAAACAAATCTCCGGCAAAGTTGTTGATTTCCAGCCGGTTACTTCAACAGAAAACGGGCCGGCAGTACAAGCTATCGAATCCGGCAATCCGGTATCACTTCAGGGCAAAGTTACCGCTCTCGAAGGCGCACTGGCGACCATTTCCATTGGTTCTGCTGATGGCGTTGAAAAAGGAATGGTATTCCACGTTACCCAAAACGACAACTTTATATGCGACATCAAAATTACCGACGTTGACACAGAAGTATCGGCCGGCACGCTGGAATTAGTGCAGCAACAGCCAAGGGTGGGCGATATCGTTTCTACGACCTGGTAATTTGGATAAAATACGAAATTCTAAGACGAATTCCGAAATAAAATTTGACAGGAAATTAAAATGAGCGCATTACAAACAAGCAGCAATGTAAAACCTGCAAGCAACCTTTTCACGGCCTTGCTGGCACTAGCCTGCTTAGTAGTTGCAGGGGCCGCCGCTCTGGTTACATACAAAAACTTCTTCGATTATGGCACGCTATTCAAAATCATGGAAGTTTTTCAATAGATTATAAATAGCAAACAGATTATACTGCGGTCGCTATAGTTTGAAAGGATTTGACGTGTTTCTGGACCCACTGCTGGGCTGGTTTAGTATGGATATGGGAATCGACCTCGGTACCTGCAATACTTTGGTATGCGTGCGCAATGAGGGTATCGTTCTCAATGAGCCAAGCGTAGTCGCAGTCCGAAAAGGCACCAACATCGTTCTCAACAACGGCGAAGCTGTCGGTCTTGTCGCTCGCGAAATGCTCGGCAAAACTCCTGGAAGTATCTCCGCAATCCGTCCAATGAAAGACGGCGTTATCAGCGACTTCGAAATCACCGAAGCAATGCTTAGTTATTTCATCCGCAAAGTTCACGGCAGAAACAGCCGACTAATCAAACCAAGAGTTGTTATCGCAGTGCCAAGCGGTATCACCGCTGTCGAAAGACGCGCTGTTATAGATAGTGCCGAACGTGCAGGCGCACGAAAAGTTTTCATCGTTAAAGAACCAATGGCAGCAGGTATCGGCGCAGGTCTGCCAATTACTGAACCGACCGCATCGATGATTGTCGATATCGGCGGCGGAACAACTGAAGTCGCAATTATGAGTCTTGCCGACATCAGCACGTGCGAATCCGTTCGCATCGGCGGCGACGATATGGACGAAGCAATTATCACTCATCTCAAACGAACATACAATCTGCTCATCGGCGAACCTCGTGCAGAACAAGTAAAAATCCAGCTCGGTTCAGCCGCGCCTCTGCCAGAAGAATTGACAATGGAAATCGCGGGCAGAGATACGATTTCAGGTCTGCCGAGAAAAATTGTCATCACGAGCGAAGAAATACGCGAAGCTCTCAAAGAACCAATCGCAGGCATAATAGAAGCAGTAACACGAACACTTGAAAAGGCCGAGCCGGAACTTGCGGCAGACCTGATTGATAACGGTTTGCATCTTGCCGGCGGCGGATCGCTGCTTCGCGGGATGGACATAGTTCTTGCCAACGCGACAGGGCTGAAAGTTATTCGCGCAGACGAGCCTTTGACCTGTGTTGCCAGAGGTACCAGCGTTTATCTTGAAAACTTGGAAATCTGGAAAGACACAATGGACAACAACAGCGGATGGGAATAAAAAAAAATTAAAAATCAAAATTCAAAATGCAAAATTTTTGAATCCGCCTGCGGCGGAGATTTTTAGCGAATGGCACGGACAAAATTCAAACCATCGAAATTAACGCTTTTCATAGGTCTTTTTTTGACGGGTATTATCCTTCTGCTGCTTCCGCAAAGTATTACATCAAAAGTCAATTTCACGTTCATAGACATTTTCGATTATTTTCTTAATATGGGTTCGGCTGCGCAGAAACAGCGAATCAATGCCCCCGAAAGCTATGTATCAAAGCAGGAATATCAAAGACTGCAAACGGCTTTCGCCAATCTCGACCAACAGCACACAGAGTTGAAACAACAATTCGAAAAACTGAGCAAAGTCAGACTCACCGAGCCTGACCCGTCAAGCGGTCTTGTAATAGCTAAAATTGTAAACAGAAAAGAACATCAGCTAATTATCAATCGAGGCTCAAAAGACGGACTTGCCGCAGGCCAATACGTACTCGGCGATAACGCGGTAATAGGCCTTATCGAACAGGTTGCCGACGACATTTCAAGCGTGCAGCTTATCACAAGCGCATCCTGTAAAATGCCGATAAAAATTTCCTCGCCGGAAATAAACTCGTATTTTAACGGCACAATGCAGGGCGACGGCAAGGCGGCCGCGAAAATATTCAATATTCCGCAAAAATATAAAATCAAAACAGGCAATACCGTTTACGCGGCTGAAAGGCCGGGACTGCTGGCGTCGGCACGAATCATCGGAAAAATTTCCAAATGCAAATTGGGCGCAAAAAGCGCAGTCGTATGGGATATCGAAGTCGAACCTATTTATAATTTCGAAAATATAACCTACGTCGCAATCGTTATTATAAAAATGCCGGAGTTCAAATGAAATGGCTTAGATTTTCATTACTGATTCTGGCGACAACCGTCATCGGCTCAAGCGCTCTGATGGACGTTATCTCGCTGACCGAGCAGCACATTAAACCAAATCTGCTGTTGATAATGCTGGTCTATTTCGCGATAAACTGCAACAGTTACGATGCGATTATATGCTGCTTTTCCATCGGTTTGGCCGCCGACCTGACGGGCACGTTAATCGGTCCGTACTTTTTGAGCTACGGCATTATCGGCACTGCGCTTGCACAAGTTCGAAAATTTATAATTCTCAAGACAACCACTCAACAGGCTTTAGCAATTTTTGTTACAGGGGTTGTGATTCATCTTGTCGCAGTTATACTAATGAAATTTAAAATGTCGGACGCAACCGTTGCCGGTTTTTCCGTAACCTTCACGGCAAGTATATACTCGGCAATTTTATGGTTCCTGCTGAAAATGCCAGTGCAGGCATTGGGCAAATGGCTCGGCGTAGGCGTTTACAGATTCGGCAACCGTGTGGAAGAAAGAATATAAATAAACTTAAACTCAAACTGACCGATTCAGCGGTTGAGATTGCCACGGCTGTCTGCGGACAGCCTCGCAATGACAATTAGGCATTTGTCTGTTATTGCGAAGAATAAAATGACAAAGCAATAAAAATTATGTCGGACAAACGATTAAAAATTTTTGCTTTTTTTTGCATCATCCTTGCAGGCGTACTAATACTGCGCCTTGCGCACATCCAACTAAATCCAAAGTCAGCCTGGCAGAGTCAGCTTGAAAAAATAAAAGTCAATAAAAGTACAATGCTTGCCTCTCTTCGCGGCAAAATCCTCGACCGAAACGGAAAACTACTCGCGGACAACCAGGCATGTTTTACGGTTTGTATAGATTATAAACTTTCAAGACTTGCTGATGAAAGATTCTGGATAGCACAATCGCTGCGGTACACGACAGAAGAACAAAGGCAGCGAATTAAGGAAAAATATCAGGAAGACTTCAACAGTTTAAATGAGGCAACTATTAAACTTGCCGAATTTAAAAAATGCACGCCGGAACAAATCACAGAGCAAATCAATACTCAAATTAACGACCCGATATGGAAACTGCGTCTTTATCTGGCGGGCAAACGAAAATATCCCAATAAAAATTTTGAGCAGGAAGTACCGGATGCGAATGAAAGACTGCAAATCGCTTCTGAAGTCGATATCGCTGAAATGCACCAGCCGCAGTCGCTGCTTAAACTTGAAACTGAAGACGAAGTTGTCGCAGCACAAATGAAATTTATGAATATTGACGGTTTGGATGTGCTACCTTCGGACAGTCGAGTTTATCCTTATAAAAATACCGCCAGTCAGCTTATCGGCTGGGTCAGGCCGTGGAATCCGGACGACAACGAACCGAACGACCACTCGCTGGGCGATATGATCGGCTTTTGCGGAATTGAATATGTTTGCCAGCCGGTGCTGCGAGGCAAATCGGGAAAAATTGTCTATGACATAGACGGCGAAATTGTCAGCCGTACCGAAAGACAACTCGGCACTGATGTTCAGCTAACTATCGATATCGAATTGCAGAATAAGATTGAAAATCTTTTGAACAATCCGAATCTCAATCCAAAATTCGGCAGCGCGGTAGGAATTGTAGTCATCGACGTAAATTCAACCGACATTCTGGCGATGGTTTCTGTTCCTGATTTCGATTTGAATACTGCAAGGCAGGATTATGGCAAATTAATACAAGACAAAAATAAACCGCTGCTCAATCGCGATATATTAGAAGTTTACCCGCCTGGGTCTTCAGCCAAACCGATAATGCTCGCAATGGCAATGGCAGAAAAAAAAATAACGGCCGACGAAATAATTTCCTGCCCTTCCCATTCTGCTCCAACCGGCTGGCCAAATTGCTGGATATTCAGGCAGTGGAACTATGGACACGACAGCCAGTGGACTTATGACGGCGGCAATAAGGCACGAAACGCAATCAAGGGAAGCTGCAATATTTATTTCTCGCACATCGCGATGCGAATCGAGCCGCGAGTTATGCAGGAATGGCTGTCTAATTTCGGATTTGGCGAAAATGCGATGGAAATAAAAATTTCCGACAGAATGATTTACCAGTCGCCGGGCAACATAACCAGCGGCAGACCGACAAAAGATTATATTCCGCAAATCGAACCGGCAGAACGAAGATTTTTCGGAATCGGTCAGGGCAGCTTCCGCGCAAATCCGCTTCAGGTCGGAAACGCTTATGCTGCGCTGGCACGCAACGGTTATTTTCAAAAATCCAGAATCATCGCAACAGACCCTGTCGATAAAGGGCATAGTCTGCATTTAAATAATGACACCCTGGCGACCATTTACGACGGTATGTGGGCGGTGGTAAACGAAACGAACGGCACAGCTTCGTCGCAATTCGCGGGAGCGGGTTTTGAATCACAAGGCATAAAAGTTTACGGCAAAACAGGTTCGACTGAAAGACCCTATCACGCGTGGTTCGCAGGATTCGCAAAAGATACTTACGGGCATGTAATCGCATTTTCAGTTGTTGTCGAGGGCGGCCAGCATGGCGGCTCTGACGCGGGGCCAATTGCACGAGATATTGTGGCGATGTGCGTTGAAAATGGCTATTTAAAATAAAATCAAAAATTAAATATCAAATATCAAAATTGAGTCCCAAAGGGATCTTCGCTTCGCTACGAGAATCGGCTGCGCCGAGATAAAACAATAAAACTTCTGGCCGAAGGCCATTCCACATTTTTGATTTTTTATTTTTGATATTTGATTTACAGCTTGAGGTAGTTCATCGTTTGTTCGATGATTTCTTTTGCGACCGGCGCGGCGGCGGCACCGCCGGTGTAACCTTTTCCGAGGCTTCTGTTGGGTTTGCGAATTGAAACCATTACAACTATCGCAGGTTCCTTTGCAGGACAGCCTCCGATAAACGACGCGACATAATTTTGCTCATCGTAATGGCCTTTGTCGGCGATGTTCGCCGTTCCTGTTTTGCCCCAGACGGTTCGTCCTTCCACGGCGGCCTTTTTGCCTGTGCCCTGCTTGACAACATCGACTAAAGCTTGCTCTATAACCCATCGAGCGGCCTTTTCACTTATGATATAATTGCCTGTCTGGCCTGACCCCTGCAGTTTTATTTTATTGCCTTTGCCGCTGACAATCGCTTTGACAAGATGCAGTTTCGCAGGCCTGCCGTGATTTGCCAATATACAAAATGCGTTGGCCATTTGCAGCGAAGTAGTACTTATTTCGTGTCCGAACGGAACACGTGCAACGCTGTAACCGCTCCAGAATTTCAGCGGCCAAACAAGTCCTGAGTCTTCACCCGGCAGGTCGATGCCTGTCCTGCTTCCAAAGCCGAAAAGTTTTGCCCCTTCGTATATTTTTTTCGCGCCCATTTTCTGGCCAATTTTCGCCATACCGATATTGCTCGAATGCTGCAGAATTTCACTGATAGATAGATTGCCGTAACCCTGACGATATTCGCCGATTGTACCGAAGCCTTTGCCGCTGTAACTTCCATTTTCGCAAAAGATAACATCGTTCGGTCTAATAGCGCCGCACTCAATCGCCCAAGCGACCATAACGGGTTTTATAATGCTGCCCGGCTCGAACGGGTCGCTAAGAATATGATTGCCGAGGCTTTCCTTATCGACTCCCTTCAAATTCGAAGGGTCAAAATCCGGCAGCGATACATACGAAAGAATCCCGCCGGTACAAGGGTCGATTACCATCGCGACTCCGGATTGAGCCTGATATTCAGTTACCTGTTTTTGCAGAGCGGTACGGGTGATTTCCTGAATCGTCGCATCAATCGTCAATACGACATCGCAGCCATCCTGCGCAAAACCTTCAAAGCTGTTAATCTTTACAGGCCTTCTCGCAGCGTCAGCATAAAAAGTTCCGCCGCCGGTTTTTCCTTTGAGTACACTATCATATCCGAGTTCCAGGCCCGCAAGTCCTTCGCCATCGGTGCCGGTAAAACCGACAACGTGAGCGGCGACGCGGCCGAGCGGATAAAATCTCCGCCATCTGCTCTCGATGCCTATGCCGTCAATTTTAGCTATCTGTTTGCGGTCTTCTTCGGTTAATCGTATGTCGTTAATAATCGTAGCATAGCCGGCGTTGCGGGAAGTGAGAATGGCCTGGCTGATTTCATTCGCACCCAGTCCGGTGATTTGCGAAATCGCCTGCGCGGCCTCTTTGGTCTGCACAATTCTCGGCTCGGCAAATATCGAATCGGAAACATAACTTGCGGCAAGTATTCTTCCACAGCAATCAAGTATCGCGCCGCGTTTGGGCTGCTGGGTAAAACTTGAACGCTGCGCTTTGACGGATATCTGCTGGAAATAATCCTTTTTGTAATACTGGAGATAAAAGCAGCGAACGGCAACCCCAATAAAACCCAGGCCTATCAGTGAGAGCAGAAATAAAGCTAATTTTTTTCGCATACACAACCAATGGCGCAAGGTGCGTTAATTTGACTTTTTAACATTTTCTTTGACAACTTTTGATACCGCAGTAGGACTAATACTATTTTCCAGTTGAAGCTGTTTTTGCCAGAGCTGCTGCTTGAGACGAATTGTCTTCACTTGACTGGTTCTGAATTTATAAAATTCGCAATTTTCAGTTCGGCGAAGATACACCGCGGAAATCAAAACAAAAAACATAACCAGTATAACAAATATGTAACGATATAGACTCACTGTTTTCCACTTTCCGGCCGAATCAAATTACTTGGCAGGCAACTTTATTTTTGTTCCGACAACAAGATGGTCCGGATTGATAGTTTTGTTCAATTGCGCTATTTCATCATACCTGTTGCCGTCGCCCAAATATTTAACCGCTAATTTCCAAAGAGTGTCGTTCTCTTTGACTACATAATCTTTCAATGCTTTTGAATCTTTCGCCGCTGCGTCTTCGGTTTTTTTGGCGTCTGCTTTAGTAGTCTCTGTTTTCTTTGCTGCGGCAGCGGTCTTGGGCGTTTCGGTCGTCTTTTCAAAGAGTCCCGTATTTACCAGCTCCTGCTCCTTATCGCTCAATTTTGGAATTATCAGCTTTTGACCGATTTGCAGCGAATCCCTCGTTTTCATCGTGTTCTTGTTCGCTTCGTAAATATTCTGTATGTTTGCGTACTTACTGCCGGCTTTCGGCCCATAAAATTTTTGCGCAATCGAAACCAGACTGTCGCCTTCGGCTACTTCATAAGTTTTCCCATCAACTTTCGCAACCGCAGCGGTATCATTTTTAACCGACTCAACAGCCGCAGAAGCAGCGGTCTGGACATCTGTCGTTACAGGCTGCTGCGGAACTGTCGTTTGCGGTGCGACATTCTTTACCGCTTCGCTGGCGGCTGGAATAATGGCCTGCTGATAATTTTCGCCGCTTTGTGTTGTGTTAGTCTCTGCAACCGGTTCAGAAACCGGCGCGGACACTATCGTCTTTTTGTTCAGCAAAGCCGCGGCCTCCCTGCTGCTGCGGTCTATAATGCCCGGCTCTTCCGGCTTGCTGTAATGACCAATATAAGCGCCTGTTAAGTCCGGCTTGTCCTTCTTGCTTAGAAAGTCCGGCAGGCCGTTAATTACAAATGTGATCGCCACAATAAATACCAACGCTAAAAGCAGTCCTATCTTTGCATCGGTTGTCATTGTTCAAACTCCTTTTTCCAATCCTCGCATCAGCGAGGCCGGATTCCTAAATTTTTGCAGCTATTCTTAGTTTAGCACTCCGCGAACGTGGGTTTTCAATTTCCTCCGCTCGCTCGGCAACAATCGGTTTCTTCGTAATTATATCATAAACTCCGGAGGTTTTGTTATTTCTAAAATTATTTTTCACTAATCCGTCTTCCAGACTGTGAAAACTAATAACAGCCGCCCGGCCGTTCTTTTTCAGCAATTTTGGAATAACATCCAGAAAAATCTCAAGGTTGTCAATCTCCTTATTTACAGCGATTCGCAACGCCTGGAATGTTTTGGTCGCCGGGTGAATTTTGCCTTTTCGCGAATTCGGGTCGCAACCCAACGCACTACAAATAATATCCACCAGTTGGCCGGTTGTTTTAATTTTTGCCCTGCGAGTGTATTCAACGACGGAACGGGCTATCCTCCGTGACGCCCGCTCCTGTCCAAAATTAAATATCAGGTCAGCTAATCCCTTTTCGTCCCTGCTGTTGACAATGTCGGCGGCTGTAACGTCCAATCTGTCGTCGAGCCGCATATCCAATTTCATATCCTGTCCAAAACTCAAGCCCCTGTCCATATCCGCAAGCTGACCGGAACAAACTCCCAAATCCGCGAATATCAAATCAACGGCCTGAATACCATTTTCCCGCAGCACATTCGCTATCTCTGAAAAATTAGAGCGAACCAGCAAAACTTTACACCGAACGCCTGTTAAATTCTGTTTTGCGACCTCAAGGCATTTCGAATCGACATCCATACCGATTAGCATACCCTGCTCGCTTAACTGCTCGGCGAAAATCCTGCTGTGGCCGGCGAAGCCGACAGTTCCATCGACAACTATCGCATCGCTGTTAAGTTTCAGCTCTTGGCTGATGTACTGGGCCAATACTGGTTTATGTTCGGCAGGCATTTATTAACTTGTAAAAAAAATTCCAACAAATAAATGATAACCACGTTTAACTTATCGCAAGAATCGATTCCTGCTCAATAAGAGCCTGCACCTGCGGCGAAAATTCCACGCTTAATAAACTGGGGTGCAATCTCTGTACATTATGCAGTCTGTCAGCTAAAATATTGATAGATGCGAATGTGTGTTCGTCAGTCGGTCTCTTGCCTGTGAGACTTTGCTGAACCGTCGCGCAATGATCGATATCCGTAAACATTCACTTCACTCCTTTAAGAAACAAACTTCAAAAAAATTAAATTTCTTTTCCCTGTTTTGCGAGCACAGCCTGCCTTGCCTGCATAGTCTGCTGCTGGAATTGCGAAGAATGGTCATTAACATATTTTTCCCAGTCCTCAGTGTTCCACAACTCGATATGATCCCTCACACCGAGCAGCGTCAGGTCGTTGTTTAAATTCGCCCGCTTCCTAATTCTTTCACTTATTAAAAGTCTGCCCTGCCGATCCAGCTCTACC
Source organism: Planctomycetaceae bacterium (assembly GCA_021371795.1). Lineage (NCBI taxonomy): Bacteria > Pseudomonadati > Planctomycetota > Planctomycetia > Planctomycetales > Planctomycetaceae > Planctomycetaceae bacterium. Next base: position 310,080 of record JAJFVK010000013.1, read on the forward strand.
CTGCCGGCCAATGCGAAATTCATTCGTTCATACACGACTGCCTCGTCGGGGGCCACCGTCCCTGGCGACTCGGCAAGGGCAATTTGTTTAAAAGAATTTTCGGGATACAGGCACATAATTCCGTTTGCGCCCACCGATAAATAGAAACCGCTTCCGTGCTCCCCACAGTCTATCTGACTACGGAGTTTGTTTGGGATGAAGACCCGTCCTTTTTCATCCACAGTGCCTTCGTATTCACCTGTTAGTAAAAGCATGGAAAGTGTACCACTTTAATAAATTTACGCTCCAAATCCTACCACACTCCCCCACCTCGGTCAATAAACAATCCAGATTTTCTTTAAAAATATTAAAAATAGTTAAAAAAACATTATCGGATGTTAACAAATTAAAAGAATATTGATTGGGTATTAATAGAAAAACTTATCACAGCTTAACCATATTCGCTATTTTGACAAATATTTACATAAATAACTATTTTGGTGGATTGCACGAACAAAACATATTATTATATGTATATATATATAATGATATATACCAAGGAACATGATATGGATAAGAAAATTGCTCAAAAGGTCGCAGAAGTACTTAAGGCAGTTGCTCACCCAATTCGGCTGCAAATTATAGAAGCCCTTGAAAAAAAAGAGCTTACGGTAACAGTTCTGACTGAAACTCTGCTCGTTCAGCAGGCCGTTGTCAGCCGACATCTGGCGATTATGAGGGACAAAGGTATTCTGGATTGTCAGAGGGATGGTTTGAATGTATACTATCACATCGCCAACCCTAACGTAATTAATCTGCTACATTGCGTCTATCCTCATTGTGATAGCCAAAATTCAACTTAAAGAGTGAGAACAAGATTAATTTATTTGATATGGAACAGATTTTATAAGGGAGTTTTTTATGAAATCATTTCGAGACGGTGTTGTAGATTGGTCGCTTGAACATTACAAGTTAGTAACATTTCTAATGATTATCTTTGTTGCTGTGTGAACACCATACGCCACACGCGATGAGTATCGTCAACTGCTGACGTTCCGTTTGACCAAGCTGATGATAAATCAAAATCTGCGGCTGTCAATGTTCACATATTTTTCGCCGACAGACCGTGATGTCTATCTGCGTCCCAATGCTAATTATAAATTCACTGACAATTTATCGTGGGAGGCTGGTGCCAATATCTTTTTTGGCGACCACCCGTATACCTTTTTCGGCCAATTTGAAGACAACTCCAATATTTATACTGCAGTGCGATACAGCTTTTAGGGGTTGCCTTAAATAAAACTGCCGTAACTTTTTGAAGACGCTGTACATAGGCAACTTTCGAAAGATGATGTTATAGATAGACAAAAAGCGGGCGATGAGAACCGAACTCACATGACCAGCTTGGAAGGCTGTGTGAGGCGAGATATAAACATTGTAAACACAAAGACTTACGCTTGGGACAATCTGCGATTGCAGTAAACCTTGCAGTTAGTTATAGAATGTTGTATAATGAAAATGGTGATAAGCTCTCGTTTTCACGCAAAAGAAACGGAATGCCAGAACAAAAAAGTCGTGAAAAAAACATATTATTGTTATATTATCATCCCTACTTTCGAAATTGGTCCAGTTTTGAACAGGTAAACAAGGAATACACATAAGTTTTGTTGTCTAAAAAGTTTATGCAAAGATTGATTGAAAAAACGGATTTTAAAAATATTACAATTTTAACGCTGGTTAATCTGATAATTGGCATTTATTTAATTGCCACAACAGTTTTAATTTCAAAAGATGGCACATTATATATTAATAGCGCAAAACAATTTACCATCCAGAATTCAATTGAAGCAACACGCAATATAGAAATTTGCCCTGCATATCCATTTTTGATTTATTCAGCACATAAAACCGCAGGACTTTTTACTCATAACGAATCTTTACAAAGATGGATCATTTCTGCTCAGGCCGTTTCGCTACTAAGTAAACTAATAGCTTCAATAATATTATATTTTATAGGAAGTTTTTTTGTCGGCAGAAAAAAGGCATTTTGGGGAGTTCTTATTTTAAGCCTTTTGCCAGATGCCGCCGAATACGGCAGCGATGCTCTATCTGAATGGCCGCATATTATGTTTTTGACAATTGGATTTTTGCTGCTGCTATGGGGAAGTAAATATCGTAAAAGCTGGATGTTTGGTCTTGTAGGAATAGTTGCGGGATTAGGGTATTTAGTTCGTACTGAAGGTTGTCAATTAGTTTTATATGGCGGTGCGTGGCTGGTATTTAATCTTTTAAAGCCGCAGGAAAAAATGAAAAGGATAAGAGCTATAGGCGCTTTGATTTTGCTTTTGGCAGGTTTTGCTGTCATTGCAGCTCCATATATGAAACTTAAAGGATATGTGTTTCCTGACCAAACACTGCTGAAGCTTCCAGCCATTCTGAGCATAAATAACAATTCCAACTGCAAACCTGATATATATACATCAGGTTTGCAGTTGTCCAAAACGATAGGAAACAAAACCATTACAAAAAATATCTGCGAGACCTTGATGTATTATTTCGTTCCGGGACTTTTAGTCGGCTGCTGGTATTATTTTAGAAGGAAATCAAAATCGCCTGAACAGGCATTTTATTATGTAGCATTTATTGTTCTAAATATCATGATGCTTTTATGGCAGTCTTCCTGGTTGAACTATCTTAGCAGAAGGCATACTCTGACTTTAATAGTTTTTACCATTTTTTATATACCAATCGGCTTAGAGATAATTTCTGACTGGATATACGTAAAGTTTTTGAAACATAAATCCATACCGATAAACCAAAAGCAACGCTATTTTTATATTTTATTGTTTATTGGTATTGCGATTTGCATGCCGAAATTATTTAAACTTACCAGCACTCAGAAGTATGGGTATCGAGAAACTGCATCGTGGCTTAGTAAGAATACCCTTCCAACTGATACAATAGCTACACCGGATAAAAGAATAACTTTTTATGCTCAGCGGCAAGGAGTTGAATATTCTGAAAATAAAGAAATAACAACGGATGCAGATTTTATTGTAAAAATTATTAAAAATTCGAATGAAAAGTTTGAATTCGATAAATATAAAGAAAAATATGCGACGTGGGTGGACAAAAAGAAGACTAAAAGAATGATTGTGATTCGCTTATAACAAATAGCCGAGTTTTTCCACTGTAAATAATAGGTCTTCTACTGAATCGTCAATTTAAGCCTTGAAAAATAAGCATTCTCAAACATGATTGAATTCTTCAATCATGTTTGTTTTCTCTGTTGGAATGGCCTATTGCGCAACCAACAAGGACGGAGTCTAAATATAGTGCAAGAAATTTTAATTAAACCAGAAAAAAGAATTCCAGATTTCTGGGCTGAACTCTGGAGATTCAGAGATCTTTTTTTGTTGCTTGCCTGGCGTGATGTTCTGGTCAGGTATAAACAAACCGTTCTCGGTGTATTATGGAGTATTCTTCGGCCTCTTATGACAATGGTTGTGTTCACCCTGGTGTTTGGGAAAATCGCAAAACTTCCATCAGGAAATGTGCCTTATTCGGTTTTAGTTTATTCGGCGCTGCTTCCATGGCAATTCTTCAGTACAATTGTAAGTGAAAGCAGTTTGTCCGTGGTGGCTAATTCAGGGCTAATAAGTAAAGTTTATTTCCCAAGGATAATAATCCCTACGACATCCATGGTTGTTGCCAGTGTAGATTTTATGATATCTTTTTTTATACTAATATGCTTAATGTTCTGTTATGGATTTTACCCGACAATTAGAATGTTAGCAATCCCCCTGTTTCTCCCAATTTCAATATTCCTATCTCTCGGAATAGGTTATTTAATTTCAGCTTTAAATGTTAAATTCCGTGATTTTCAATATATAGTGCCATTTCTTGTTCAAACTTTATTTTACATATCACCAGTAGGTTTTAGCAGTTCAATAATTCCAGATAAATGGCGGTTAATTTATTCGTTAAATCCTATGGTTGGAGTAATTGACGTTTTCAGGTGGGCGATTCTTGGTGAAAGTCATAAAATTTATTTTTATGGTCTTTTAACCTCAATCCTAATTTCTCTGTCCATTTTTATTTTGGGGCTATTTTTCTTCCTGCGAACTGAAAAAGAATTCGCAGATGTGGTTTAAAAATGACTTTCGCAATCAAAGCAGAAAATTTAAGCAAGAAATACATAATAAATCGTAATAAGGAGAAGTACTACACATTTCGAGACACAATTACAAACTGTTTCAAAAGTACATTCAAAAAAACTTTCAACAAAAAAGAACATTTAAAGGCAAAGGAAGAATTCTGGGCACTGAAAGATGTATCGTTTCAGATAAATCATGGTGAACGAGTCGGCATAATCGGACGCAATGGTGCAGGAAAAAGCACCCTTTTGAAAATCCTTAGCCGTATCACCAATCCTACCACTGGGATGGCTCGTATAAAAGGCAAAACCTCAAGTTTGCTTGAGGTTGGGACAGGATTTCATCCGGAACTTACAGGCCGAGAAAACATTTACCTGAATGGTTCTATATTGGGAATGTCAAGAGCCGAGATTAAAAGGAAATTTGATGAAATTGTAGCATTTGCAGAAATCGAAAAATTCCTTGAAACGCCGGTTAAACGTTATTCCAGCGGAATGTATGTAAGATTGGCTTTTGCGGTAGCAGCACATTTGGAACCGGAAATAATGATAGTCGACGAGGTTCTTGCAGTGGGAGATATCCAGTTTCAACAAAAATGTTTCGGCAAGATGAAAGACGCCGGAAAGGAAGGTAAAACAGTACTTTTTGTAAGTCATAATATGGGCGCTATATGTGAATTATGCCAAAGAGGAATCTTATTAGAGGGCGGTAAAATGCTATATACCGGTACTGCCTCGGAAACTGTTTCGAAATATTTTGATACATTACATAAAGGTGGTAAATTTACAGTTCAAAATTGCGGACGAAGGGGCGGTTTGGGTGGTATTGAAATTTCTAATGTATGGATAACTAATTCAAAGAATGAAGAAATACAGTTTTTTTCACCAAATGAAAAAATCTACATAAATATTAAAGCCAGTATTGGCCTCAAATATAAAAATAAAGATAATCTTGAATTTGGAATGGCTATAGATAATGAAATTGGGACCCGATTATATACTTTTTTGTCTTCCTGGATTAACAAAACTTTTACAGCACAAAAAGACGAAATTATAGTAAGATGTATTCTTCCTACCGTCCCTCTGATAGGAGGGAAATATTTGGTTAGTGCAGTTGTAAATCATGGTCAAGAAGTTCTGGATGTAATCGAACATTGTGCGAGTTTTGACATTCTTTGTTCAGATCATTCCAATGCTCGCGGCAGAAGGAGTGATCACGGCCATTTATGCCTACCTTGTGATTTTGAGGTTGTCTCATAATATATGTTTAAAAGAGAAAAAAAAACTTTTGAATTCGCTCCAAACCTGTTGCAAAATATTATGAGCGATTCTGCTAATCCACTGAAAAGAATAGTTGAAATAATTCCTGACGGCTCAACCGTTTTGGATATTGGCGCAGGCTCCGGCATACTTGGGATGCTTCTCAAAATGCATCGTAAAAACATTATTATTGATGGAATCGAGCCGGATGAATATGCTGCATCTTTAGCACAATCCTCGTATCGTTTTTTTTATAATGGTTTCGCTGAACAGTTTATTGATAAAATTAAAAACCAAAGTTATGATTACATCATAATGGCTGATGTTGTCGAACACTTAAATGATCCTTTCACTTTTATCAATAAGTTACGGGAAGGAACAGAGCCAAAAACAAAATTTATTTTTTCCATTCCCAACGTTGCATTTGGTTCTGTTCGAATCTCTTTGCTAAATGGTGAATTCAACTATGTAGATTCCGGTCTGCTTGAAAGAACTCATCTTCGCTTTTTTACATTAAAAACGATAGAAAGCCTGGTTAAAAAACTGGATATGCATATCGAATTGCTGAATTTTCTTCAAAGAGATTTTTATACAACTGAAATTCCAATCCAAAATAATATCTCAAATTTACCAGCCTTGATGAAAATATATAAGGACCGCCTGGCATCTACATATCAGTTTCTTTTGGTTTTGACCAAATCAAAAGTCAACACCAAAAAAGAATATTATGGGCGCCCAGCCTTTAATCCGATTCTGTCTTATGTTAAATTGCCGCAAATGTTATCAAAATTAAAAAAAATGGCAAAATGGAGCCTAAGTAAATAATGAATAATATTGAGAAGATTTACCTTAACTTACTAAAACAATGTCTGACATATTACATATGGGGTGAAACAATTCAGCCCATTGAAATTACAGAATTCAACAGATTTAAAAAGCTTCTGATGACCATTTTTCTGAAAGTATTTGGAAATAATGTTAAGCTTGTTAAATCTTTCAGTTTCGATCCTGAAAAAAGACGAGAAGGACTCGACTGGCCGCCATTAGCTCATACAATGGTAGGTCTCAAGCGACTGGATAATCTTCAGTTCTGTATTGAGGATGTTATCAAGAACAATGTGCCAGGCGACCTGATTGAAACGGGTGTTTGGCGAGGCGGCGCTTCTATTCTGATGCGCGGCGTATTAAAAGCATATAACATTTCAGACCGAAATGTCTGGCTGGCAGATTCCTTTGAAGGACTGCCTGTCCCTAATCCTGAAAAGTATCCTAACGACAGAGATGATAATCATCACAAAATAAGCTTTCTTGCAGTTTCGATGGAAGAAGTAAAATCAAATTTTGAAAAGTATGATTTGCTTGACAGCCAAGTTAAATTTCTTAAAGGCTGGTTCAAGGATACCTTACCAAATGCTCCTATTGAAAAACTTGCGGTTATAAGGCTGGATGGGGACATGTATGAATCTACAATCAACAGCCTGGAAAATCTGTATCCCAAGCTTTCAAAAGGAGGTTATCTTATAGTTGATGACTATGCACTTGAGAATTGCAGAAAAGCTGTTCAGGATTTTCGTTCAGCTCACCAAATTAATGATGAAATAATTAAAATAGATTCAATTGGGGTTTATTGGCAGCGGAAATAAAACATTTTCTAAGTATTGAGCGATGAAGTTTTCTGGAGATCGATAATTTTGAATATGCCTAAGGTATCAGTTTGCATTCCAGCTTATAATCAGCCGGAGCTTCTTCGTAAAACTCTTAATTCTGTTATCACTCAATCTTTCGAGAATTACGAAATCATAGTAACAGATGATTCAACCGATGACCGAGTTGAAAGATTGATTAAAGAATTCAGCCCTAACCCAAATATCAGATATTATAAAAATGAAAAGCCTAAAGGTTCCCCTCAAAATTGGAATTATGCAGTTAGTCTTGCAACGGGCGAATATATTAAGTTAATGCATCATGATGACTGGTTTGAAAACCAAAACAGTCTTTGTGAATTTGTTCGATTGCTTGATTCCAACCCAAAAGCTGATTTCGCTTTTTCTGCCTGTTTGGCAAAAGATTTAGATGATACACTTAAATTCGTTCATAAGCCCAATCCTGAACAAATTAAAAAACTTCATGACAATCCTGATATATTATTTTTTGGCAACTTTATTGGTTCCCCAAGCACCACCATTTTCCGGAAAAAAATTGATGCGAGCTTTGATCCAAAACTCAAATGGATTGTTGACACCGATTTCTACATCAGAGTCCTTTGCAAACATAAGTTTATTTATTCTTCAAGCCCCCTGCTTTGTATTACAACAGGAACTGCTCAACAGGTAACAGGTGAATGCTGCAATAACAAACAAGTTGAGCTATTTGAGTATATCTATGTTTCAGGAAAATTAAAGTCAGCTTTCCCCAATTTTCGACGAATCTGGTTTTTCGCAAAGTTATTTAAAAAATATCATATTTTAACTTTCAAAGATATTTACGATGTCGATAACTCCCGCTGCATAAATGCGAAAGAGGTTACTATTGCATTGTTATTAAATAAAATTATTTTTTATGGCGAGAGAATTACACAATATCCAAGGAAAATCTTAAGACATTCGTCACGCATTATGAAATCGAAGAAGAATATTTTTGATTTAATCCGTTTAGTTATAGCGGCTTTCGTCTCGAAAAAATATTTTTATTTTAAATCATATTCTCAATGCGGAGAAGATTTGATTGTAAGCTATATACTTAAAAATTATCTTAAAATCGAATTTCCATCCTATCTTGATATTGGTACGAATGACCCTGTGCATTTTAATAACACTTATTATTTTTATCGGGCAAATTCCAAAGGGGTATGCATCGAACCTAATCCTGAATTATTTAAAAAAATCAAAAAAATTCGTCCCAAAGATATTTGCTTGAATGTTGGGATAGGCTCCAAGAATATAAAATCCGCTGATTTTTACGTTCTGTCAAGTGATACGCTTAGCTCGTTCTCCAAAGATGAAGCTGAAAGGCTGTGTACTTTACATGCACAAAAATCTGAAAAGATTCTCAAAATTCCTGTTGTAAATATAAACGAGATTATCGAAAAATATTTTGAAAAAACGCCAAATTTTGTTTCTATCGATACCGAAGGGATGGATTTGGAGATACTTAATGCAATAAATTTTTTAAAGTTCAGGCCTGAAGTTTTTTGCATTGAAACCCTTACATACGTTGAAGATAAGTCGGAGCGCAAAATAAACGAAATATCCTCGTTTATGAAAGACAATGGTTATGTTATATACGCCGATACATACATTAATACAATTTATGTTGATGAGAACGCATGGAAAAAACGATAAAAAATGATTTAAAACTCCATCTTGGTTGCGGCGAAATTTATATTGATGGATATACTAATATTGATTTTCCAAACAGTGAACATACGGTTCAACATGTCAAAGCTGATAAATATGCTGATATAACTAAACTGGATTTCCCCAAAAATTCTGTTGAAGAAATACGATTGCATCATGTTTTTGAACATTTCTCAAGACCTGTCGCGCTCGCTTTAATTTGTAAGTGGCGAGATTGGCTAAAACCGGGTGGTTTGCTTAGAATTGAAACTCCTGATGTTATGAAGGGATTTACAAAAATGGTACTGCCATGGATTTCCCGCGATGCGAAGCAGCAAATAATGCGTCATATTTTTGGCTCTCATGAAGCCGATTGGGCGATTCATAAGGATGGATGGTACAGGGTAAAATTTAAAAATACTTTAACAGCATTGGGATTTAAAAAACTGATATTTAAAAAATCAAGGTGGCAGTCGCTAAATAATATTGAAGTGCGAGCTTATAAAGGTGATATGGAAATGTCATTTTTAAATTACAAGGAAATCGTACAGACTCTTCTGAAAAAAAGTTGTATTACAATTCGTAGAAAACGCTTATCCGGCAGTGAACTTCAAATGCTTGATGTATGGCTGGAGATATTCGAAAAAACATACAAAAATTTATAATTACTGCTCTTCTGCTAAATGGATAATCAAAAAATTGAATCAAGACTTCCGCTTGTAAGCATTATATTGCCGGTCTATAATGGAATGCCCTATCTTGAATCATCAATTAAAAGCATACGGACTCAGACTTATAGAAATTTTGAACTAATTATTGTTAATGATGGTTCAAAAGATAATTCAATGAATTTTTTGCGAGATATAAAAGATTCAAGAATCAGGCTTTTTGAGCAGGAAAACATGGGATTGGCAGCCACTCTGAATAAAGGGATCGGTTATTCTAAAGGTGAATTTATTGCCAGGCACGATCAGGATGATATCTCATTGCCTTTAAGGCTGGAAAAACAAGTTGCTTTTTTAATAAACAACCACGATTATGCTTTAGTAGGAACCTGGGCCTCAATAATTAATAATGATGGAGAAACTGGTCGTGCTCATTTGCATCCAGCTGAAAATATTCAGCTTCAGTTTGAATTGCTTTTCGATAATCCTTTTGTCCATAGTTCGGTAATGCTGCGTAAAAGTATTTTTGAAGCTGTTGGTTTATACTCAACCGATAAAAACAGACAGCCGCCTGAAGATTATGAACTCTGGTCAAGAATCGCCCGGCATGCCAAAATCGCAAATATACCCGAAGTTCTGCACTTGTATCGTGAAATCCCTTCTAGTATGTCAAGAACAGGAATTAACCCTTTTCTTGATAAGGTAATTGACAGAAGTATCGAAAATTTAACTTGGGCCAATAAAAATGAAACTGATGAAACCATCAATATAATTTCTGCTCTTGCCCATAGGGCTTATTACCGAATTAGAACAAAACCAAAATTAATTAAAATTTTTTTAATGCTTTTAAAATTAAGTTTAGCTGTGAAAAAGAATTCTGGGGAATCAATTTTAAAACTGAAAAAAAGGTTCATTTTGCGATATTTCTCAATTCTGAATTCATATAAAGGTTATAAATTCCAAAATCAAAAATGAAAATCTGCTGCGTAATTGGTGGAACTGGGTTTATAGGTTCAAATCTTGTTCCTAAATTAGTTTCCTCTGGGAGATTCGTAAAAGTAATCGGAAGAAATCCTAATCCGATGGTTTCTTTACCGAAAAATTCTGAATATTATTCTGGAAATTACGGGGATTCTCGTTTTTTAGCCAAAATACTAAAAGGTGTAAATGAGGTTATCCATCTTGCATATTCTTCTGTACCGAAAACCAGTTATGATGATCCTATTCATGATATTTTGAATAATCTTCCGGAAACAGTTCAGCTTTTCAATTTAGCATTAAAAGCTAAAATTAAAAAAATTCTAATTGTATCATCTGGAGGAACAGTTTACGGAAAAATTGCCCGTTCCCCTGCTTCGGAATCCGTCCCTACAAATCCCCTCTCGCCATATGGAATCACGAAGCTTGCCTGTGAAAAATATGCCATGATGTTTTACGAAATTCATAATTTGCCAGTGATTTGTGTCAGGCCGGCAAATGCTTATGGAGAAGGCCAGAAGGCTTTTACAGGTCAGGGTTTTATTGCATCAGCAATTTGCTCCATTCTTCAAAAAAAAAAAATACAATTGTATGGTGATACTGGAACTGTTAGAGATTACATACACATAGATGATTTGACAAATGGAATACTTTTGGCTCTTCGCTCTGGCAAAATAGGGAATTGTTATAATATTGGAACAGGTCTGGGTAAGAATAATATTGAAATTCTTGAATTATTACGACCTTTCGCTGAGAAAGCTAAATTGAAAATCAAAATCAAAAAACTTGCACTAAGACCGTTTGATGTTCCATTTAATGTTCTTAATTTTAATAAGTTAAAAAAAGATACAGGATGGGAACCTAAAATTCCTTTAAGTTTAGGATTGCAGAAAACATGGGATTGGTTCAGTAAAATTCATGAGGAATATAAATGCGGATTTTAATGTGTTGTGAATTTTATGCTCCCAGTCAGGGCGGTGTTCAGAAAGTAATACAGGAAGTCGCAGAACATCTTGTACGCAAAGGGCATGATGTAACCGTTGCGACTTCAGCATTACCAGAGAGGAATTTTACAAATTTAAATGGTGTTAAAATAAAAGAATTTAAAGCATCGGGCAACCTAGTAGCGGGTTTGAGAGGTAAAGTAAATAATTATCAGGATTTTATCTTATCTGAAAATTTCGATGCTGTTTTGGTTAAAGCTGCGCAGCAGTGGACTTTCGATGCTCTATGGCCGATTATTGATAAAATTAAAGCAAGGAAAGTACATATTCCTTGCGGATATTCATGTCTCTACAATGATAATTTTAAAGAATATTATCAAAAAATGCCTGATATTCTCAAAAAATTCGATCATCTTATTTTTTATGCGGAAAACTATCGTGATATTGATTTCGTGAAACAACATGGAATCAAAAACTACTCAATATTACCAAATGGTGCAAGTGAAGTTGAATTCAGAGGTGAATCGTCTAATAATTTTAGAAAACAATTTAATATCCCAGCGGATGATATTGTTTTTTTATCGGTTGGCTCTCCTCCTTTCATGAAAGGTCATTTCGAAGTTGCCTTAGCGTATTCTATGTTAAACTTGCCGCATAACTCAACGTTGATTCTGAATGGAAATTATCAAAGTTTTGAAAATCCTTTCAGTAACCAGATAGATGGTCTTGTGTTCAGGCTCAAACAGAAAGCTAAAGATTTAGTTAAATTACTTTTGGGCCGTTCCAGATGTAACCTGAGTATGTTTTTCAAAACTATCAAATCTATTCAAAAACAAAAAAATAAAAGGATAATGATTCTAAATCTGCCAAGGGAAAAGGTTGTTTCAGCTTTTTTTCATGCTGATATATTTGTTTTTGCGTCACATATCGAATATTCCCCGCTCGTTCTATATGAATCTTCGGCAGCTGGTTTGCCTTTTATTTCTGCTTCGGTAGGAAATGCTGAAGAAATAGCTCGGTGGACTCAAGGAGGCATTGTTTATCCTGTAAAACAGGATGGGTATGGTTATGCAATATCAGACCCTGAACAATTGGCTATGCACATGACTGAATTAGCAGATGATAAATCCAAACGGGAATTACTTGGATTTAATGGCAGGAAAAATTGGGAACAAAATTATACGTGGGAAAAAATTACTGATATATATGAGAAAATTCTAGCGGGCAATCAATATGCTTCAAATCAAAAAATTATTTAATTTAAAAAATTTATCTTTAACAACTGCCAATCCAGTCCCTCTCCATGGAGGAAAAAATTTTGAAGTGGATATGTGGGCCATTTCCAAGTTTATATTTAAAAAAGTCATTCCGGTCATTGGTTGTCATCCATACCCCCTGAATGAATTATCCTTAATGGTTTCAACCATCTGTTGGCTGAAACCGACACACATTTTCGAATGGGGCACGCATTATGGTAAATCTGCCAGAGTTTTTTATGAAACAATCACATATTTCAATTTAAATACAGAAATTCATTCCATTGATTTGCCAATAGATCAGGAGCACGTTGAACATCCCAAAAATAAAAGAGGTATCTATGTCAAAAAATTCAAAAGAGTAAATTTACATTTAGGCGACGGCCTGAATAAATCTCTTGAAATTTATAACTCATGCAATCATATTGCTGTTCCTTTATTTTTTCTAGACGGCGACCATTCTTATGAATCAGTTAAAAGAGAATTAAATACGATATCAGCGAAAGTTTCAAATCCGAACTTTCTTGTTCATGACACTTTGTTTCAGTCATCTGAATCAAAATATAATATTGGCCCCAATCAGGCTGTTAAAGAGTTTCTAAAAAATAATTCAGAAAAATATCTTACAATAGAAACATCTCTGGGTTTGCCAGGGATGACTTTGATTTTAAAAAATGATAGTCATTAAATTATTAGGCGGCCTTGGCAATCAAATGTTTCAGTATGCTCTGGGACGACAGCTTTCATTGAAGCTGAACACAGAGCTTAAAATTGACTTATCGGAATTCCGTACTTATCCGCTTCGTCAGTATGAATTAAATTTTTTCGGCATCAATGAAAACTTTATTGAACGCGAAGAACTTAACAGGTTAAAAAAAAAGTATTTCAAATGGTTTTCAGCTAACTCTTATATGGTTGTTAAAGAGAAAAGTTTCTTATTCGAACCTGAAATCTTATCTCTTTCAGGTAATTTAATGTTAAAGGGATATTGGCAAAGTTACAGGTATTTCGATAGAATTCCAGAGACTTTACGGAAAGATTTTAGTCTTAAGCAGCCTTTTAGCAGACCATACCAATTGTTGACAGAAGAAATTTGCAATTCCAATTCTGTTAGTGTACATATCAGGAGAGGTGATTACATACAAAATAAAATAACGAATCAGTATCATGGAGTTTGCAATCTACAGTACTATCTGGATGCTGCCAATTTTATCGCACAAAAAATAAATGATCCTGTTTTTTATGTTTTCTCTGATGATCATGATTGGTTAAAAAGTAATTTTGTGATTCCTTTCAAATTTAAGCTAATCGCCGGAATCGAAAAACAAACATCGCAGCAGGATATGATTTTGATGTCGAATTGCAAACACCACATTATTGCAAACAGTACCTTTTCCTGGTGGGCAGCATGGTTAAATCCGAATCCGCAAAAAATTGTCATCGCTCCGCTTAAATGGTTTGCCGGTGCAAGAAACAAGACAGACGACCTCATTCCGATAGATTGGATTAGATTATAAAATGCCGCAACCTTTAATTTCAGTTGTGATGCCGGTATGCAACGGAGAAAAATTTCTTTCAGATTCTATTGAAAGCATACTAAATCAGTCATTTTCAGATTTTGAATTTATTATAATTGAGAATGGCTCAACTGACAATTCCTGGCAGATAATTAAGTCTTATTCAGACTCAAGGATTAAAGCCATTCGCTCATCAATAAAACAGGTAGGATACAATCTCAATCTTGGCATAATGAATTCTGTTGGTAAGTATATAGCCAGAATGGATTGCGACGATATATCCAATATTGACCGCCTTCGAAGTCTGTTTGAATTTCTTGAAAAGAATTCTGATATTACTGTTGTTGGTTCTGCTTTCCAGACCTTTGGTACCAATGTGAAAGAGAAAATCATTCGAATGCCAGAAACTAACAGCCTTATCAGACGCAAATTGCCGTTCAGGTTTTGCTTCTGTCATCCATCTGTTATGTTCAAACGAGAAGTTGTTCTCAATTATGGAGGTTACTGGAATTTCAATTCTTGTGAAGATTTGGATTTATGGTTGCGCCTTTCAAGAAATGCTAATATCAAATTTGCAAATCTCCATAAAGTTCTTCTAAAGTATCGCATCCACCCTGGTCAGGTAAAAGGTAAAAAAGAAACTTACATCGAAATGTCAGGACTTATGTTTCGAGAATCGCTATTGCGAAAATCTCCTAAATATTTTTGCGGGTTTCTTATTTCTCTTTTAAAAATTTTATTCAAATGATAATCCATTTCATACATAATCCCGTTAGCGCCAAAAGGTTCGTCGAACCCCTTGTGGATTGCCTAAATAAAAACAATTTCAAAACTGAATTATGGGTGGAAAACAAAATCGGGTTGGAACACTTTATTGATCAGATTGCCTGCCCGGTCAATTTTTGCGAATTTGATATTTCTCCCAATCCTTTTCAGTTTACTTTTAGGTGTCTTTCCCTTATCAAAAAATTAAGGAAGTTAAGACCAAAAGCAGTTCATGCTCATCAAACCCGGGCCGCTCTTATCCCCCTTTTGGCTGCCCGTATTTGCCGAGTCCCAATTAGAATTTATCATAATCATGGCATTCCCTATATTGGGCACAAAGGGTTTTTTAGGTTTTTTCTTTTCGCTTTGGAAAAAATTAACTGCCGTCTGGCAACAAATGTTATTACGGTTTCCCCAACCTTGAAAAGTATTATCGAAAGCGATATAAATCCGCCAAATGGTTGTTGTATTTTAGGAAATGGTTCAGCATGCGGCATAGACCTCAGCGAGTTCCCGAAAAATCTCTGCTCCGAAGGAGAGAAACAAATTTACAGAAAAGAATTAGGTATTCCTGAAAAAAGTTTTGTCGCACTTTTCTGCGGAAGACCTGTCAAAAGAAAAGGAATAGATGTCTTGTTTTCAGCTTGGGAAAAAACCAAGATTAATAGAGACAAACTATTGCTTCTTGCAGGTGTACATGATTCAGACTTAAAAAGAAAGTGGAAAACAATTCCTGGAATAAACCCCCTCGGGTTCGTTTCTAATATGAAAAAATTGTATTCTGCTTCCGACATTGTGGTTTTGCCAAGCTTTCATGAGGGCACAAGCTATACTATTCTTGAGGCGTTTGCATCTTTTAGAACTGTAATTGCTTGTGATATACCAGGAAATGATTATATTATAAAAAATCAGGTCAATGGTTTTTTGATACAGCCAGGCGATTGGATTGAGTTAAAGAACAAATTGGAACAGGTAAGCGAAAATGAAGATCTTCGTGATTTGGAATTGGCCGCCAGAGAAACTATTGAAAAAAAATTCGATAGGCGTATTTGTCTCAATAATTTAATTGATTTTTATTCAGAACTGAATTTATGATTATCAGTTTAAGTCTATTCATATTTGATATTTTCATGATATTGGGAATATTTCTATTATCCTTTGCATTAAGATATGGTTTGAATCTTCCTGAATATAACTTTTTGCCTTTCAAGCAAAACATTTTACCTATTATCCTTATTTATATGGTTTCTTTTGTTTTATCAAGATTTTACAAAAAACGGTTTACATCGTTCTGGGAATTATTCAAAAGAATATTTACAGGTATGGTGATTTCTACCACTTCAGGAGTTATCTTCCTTTATTTATTAAGATATAAATATTTGGCTTTTCCATCGAGTATTTTTTTGATTTCATTTTTTGTGGGAGTTATCACTTTATTTCTGTCACATGCGATTATTTTGGATTTATTAAAAAAAATCAACAAAAAAATAATTATTATTGGCCATCAAACTATCGAAGAAATTCTAGAACAGGGTTCAAGGATTGAGGAAATTAGAATCAAAAATGTTGAGCAATTACTGAATTATAGGGATGCCGATGAAATAGTTATTTGCGAAAAATTCCATTCCGATAACCAGATGAATCTGCTTGTATATCTACTGTTGGAATTGAAAATAAAAGTAGTATTCAGCCCCAAACTTTATCTACAGCTTTTAGCAGAGAATATTTTGGAACAGAGTTCAATTCAGTTTTTGACATCAGTAATTGGCAGAAAATCCGATTTTGAGGAATTTCTTATGAGGGCTCTCGATATAGCCGGCAGTATTTTATTTTTGTTGTGCGCCAGCCCACTCATTATTTTAGGCTCAATTTTGATTTGGCTAACATCCGGCAGACCAATTTTCTATAAACAGGAACGCCTTACAAAAAATGGCGAATCTTTCGTGCTTTATAAATTTAGAACTATGATAAATAATGCTGAAGATGCAACAGGGCCTGTTCTGGCTACCGAAAATGACTCCAGAATCACCAAAATTGGGCGTTTTTTAAGACAAACCAGATTCGATGAAATACCTCAACTATTTAATATTCTAAAAGGGGATATGAGTTTGGTGGGTCCTCGTCCCGAAAGACCGCATTTTATTAAAAGTAATAAATTGCTCAGAGAAAGTCGGCTTGCTGTCAAGCCCGGGCTTACAGGTTTTGCCCAAATTAGGAAATTATACGATTTACATCCCAGACACAAAATCAAATACGATTATCTTTATATTCAAAAAAGATCTGTGCTGGTAAACTTATATATTCTTCTCAAAACTATTCCTGTAATATTGATGAGAAAGGGTAGATAGATCGCTGAAATTGATTAAAAACTGACCCGCTGAAACAAGATTGCACAAAATCGCACACATCGCCACGTGTTGAAAACAAACTCCAGAGACCAATGGATGAATCCCGTACGGTACAAATATTATTTTACTATAAATCATTACAATGAGAAGACTTAAAGTTTTCACTGACGAAAGTTATTGCATGTACACATTGGTTCTTGTAGCATTTAGAGACTATGAAACAGGAATTATGGATTACATTGGTCACATGTCTTGCCTATTGCATTGACAACGAACTTTATAAAGCTATTGATTATCTTCGGGAACAGGTCCGGGTACTTATAGAGCAGCAGGAAAAACAGAATAAACGGATTCTGCTGACAAAGAACCAAAAAATGCGAGTAGCTGCCAAAACAAAGAAGCTCAGTAGAAAAATGTTGGAACAGTGTACAGTGCTGTTTACGCCAGATACCATACTTGGATGGTTTAACAAACTCGTTGCTGAGAAATATAATGGCGCTGAAAATCGCGGCAAAGTCGGAAGACCACAAATCAATCATGGCATAGTACAACTGGTCATCAAATTCAAAAATGAAAATCCGCGCTGGGGTTATCAGAAAATAACAGACCAGATTATGTATTTGGGATTTAAGATTAGCGAATCAACCGTCAAAAATATACTTATCGAAAATGGTTATAATCCTGAACCCGACTTAACCGTAAAAGCTACATGGTGGCAGTTTATAAAAAGCCATTGGAATGTCTTAGCTGCCTGCGATTTCTTTACGATTGAACTGCTCGTAGGACGAAAACTTATACGATGTACTGTTTTCTTTGTCATTGAGCTTTCTACCAGAAAAGTTTTCTTTGCACCCATTAAACCCCAGCCTGATGGTATGTACATGGAACAGGTAGCAAAGATTTTAACTGATTATGAAGATGGTTTTCTTAAAGGCAAGAAATACCTAATCCACGACAGAGACCCGCTTTACACGGATGGATTCCACAATATATTAAAATCCTCTGGTGTAAAACCGGTAAAGCTGCCGCCGCGAAGCCCTGATTTAAATTCTTACGCGGAAAGATTTGTGAAATCCGTAAAATCGGAGTATCTGGATCATCTGATACTGTCTTCAGTAAAACAGCTTGAATACGCATTAAATTCTTACCGTGACTATTATCATCACGAAAGAATTCATCAATCACTCGGCATGATAATTGAGCCGATTCATAAAACAGATGAAGATTCTGAAATCGTCTGCATCAAACGGCTCGGCGGCCTGCTCAAATCATATCACAGATTAGCGGCCTGACAAGCCATTGCTTTTCAGATACATCCACAGTGATTAGTGTGCGCTTTGCAGAAACTTTTATCAAAGACAGCATTTCCAACCAGCTAAAACAAAAAACTCAAAAGTTTTCAGCGATATCACTGACCAAATTTTCAATGTAGAGTCGAGATGTGGCGAGGTGGTAGCCAGCTGTAAATTAAATAATATTGATCCCTTTGCATACTTCAGGGACGTGCTGAGCAAAATTAGTACTCATCCGGTGGAAAAGATTGATGAGTTGCTGCCGAGTAATTGGAAAACACCGGAAAAATCAGCCGACAAAGCTGCCGCATAAATTTTTTGCAGGGGTGTGATTTGCCGAGATGATACGCCAGCACCACCCTGAGAATTATTAACTACCCCTCAATCAACATTATATTACGGCTGTTGACGTAATTCAATAACTTCACCGTCCGGACCACGTAAATAAACCACCCACACACCCGGTCGAAATTCAACCGGTTCACCAAGAAATTCAAGTCCTATCTCTTTGAATTTTTTTACATGTTTATGGAATTCATTGACCTCAAATCCGATATGAATGAGTCCATAGTCGCATTGTCGCATATCTTTTGCTCTATTGATTCCTACGGGATTGCTGTATTCAAATAGTTCGAGGATGCCATCGCCTAATTGCAAATGGGCAATTTTGCATTGTGCACCTTTGACGCCAATGACCCTGCCAATTCGGTCATCCGTAACATCCAATTCCATCAGAACCTTCATCCCCAGAAAATCCCTATAAAATTCCAGAGATTTTCCCATACTACTTACACCCAAACCAACATGTCCCAAGCTTTTAATCATTTTCTATTCCTTGTAGGCATTCACCGCAGCAGCAGCCACTTTTTTATGAACGTTCAGATCCAGCATATCAGGCAGCAACGCGCCATCCGGTGCAAGCGAAGCAAGCATTTTCGACACAGCTATCTGCATTTCAATCGTTATCTGTTTGGCCTTAACATCGAGAGCGCCTCTAAACAAACCCGGATACGCAAGAGCGTTATTAATCGTCCTGCCGTCAGCAGCAACCGCTGCCCCAGCCGCAAGCGCTTCGTCAACGCTGATTTCGCCAACCGGATTGCTCAACGGGAACACCAACGCGTTCTTTGCCATTGCAGATATCATATCGCACGATACCATTTTTGGCTGTGCAACACCGATAAAAATATCCCTGCCCTTAAATCCTTCCAGCAGTCCGCCCCTTACGTTATTCTTATTTGTTATCTCCGCTATTTTATGTTTGTACGGATTCATCTTTTCTGTTCTGCATTTATATAATGGCCCAACGGAATCATAAACAATAATATCTTTTATTCCGAATTTCAGAAGCATTTTTGTAATTGCTATTCCTGCGGCACCGGCTCCGACAATTATCGCCGTGCAGTCTTCGGGCTTGCGATTGGTTTTCTTCAAAGCGTTAATTATAGCGGCAAGACTTACCGTTGCCGTTCCGTGCTGGTCATCGTGAAATACCGGAATGTTAAGCCGAGCCTGCAATTTATCTTCAACTTCAAAACACGTCGGCGCAGATATATCTTCAAGCTGAATTGCGCCAAAGCTCGGCGCTATTTTGCAAACAGTCTCGACTATTTCATCGGGCTTTTTCGAATCGACAAGAATCGGAATCGCGCTTACTCCAGCAAATTCCGCGAAGATTGCGGCCTTGCCCTCCATCACCGGCAGTGATGGCACGATACCGATATTGCCCAGTCCAAGAACAGCCGTACCGTCCGTTACTATCGCCACTCTGTCGCACAAGCCGGTCAGTTCCCACGCTGATTCAGGATTTTTGACTATCTCATTGCAGACAAACGCAACGCCGGGCGTATAGACCATTCTAAGGTCGGTTAGACTTTTTATCGGCACTCTGCTTACCATTTCAATCGCACCGCGATGGTGCATATCAAACATATTATCGTTTACGCCGAGAATCTCAATACCCTCAACGCCATTAACAGCGATAACCACGCCATCCAATTGTTTTTTGTTGGAGCAAAACACCTGAACATCGCGAATTTTACTGATGCCCTCAATCCCGACCGTGCTGACATCGCCGAGATTCGCTTTTTCCTGCCCTATCGTCGCCAGCAGTTTGCCGAGCATACCGGGCTTGTCCTGAATCCTGCACCGCAGTGTATAAACTTCTGGAGCGCGATAACGCTCCTGCCAACTGATTCTACTTACATCCATCGCCATAAAAATCCTATCTTTTCAAAAGTTCCTGAATAGCATTACTTACTTGTCCAATTGACAGCATAGCTGCTGTTTCAAGCTGCTTTGAAACCGGCAATGGCACATCGACTCCCGTAATCATAGCGGCGGGTTTTTTAAGGGAATCGAAAAATCGTCTCTGACATTCAGCGACAATCCTATATCCGATGGCCATACTTGCTGCCGTCTGCTCAACAATAACCAATTTGCCTGTCTTGTTCAATGAAGACCCGATGGTCATATAGTCAATGTCTGCCGGACTAACCGACCGCAGGTCAATAAGCTCAATGTCAATACCCTGCGCACTTAGCGTATCGCCTGCCTGTTTACACAGATTCACAGCAGATGAATACGCCAGTACGGTTACATCTTTTCCTGTTCGTACCACATTTGCCTTGCCAAAGGGAATGCAATAATCAATATCGTCTTTTGGCACATCAGATTTTGCCGGGTAGAGTTCGTGATGTTCAACAATCAGCACCGGATCAAGTGAACTCATAGCGGTATTGAACAAACCGATATAATCGAATGCATTGGATGGCGCAACCACTCGCCAGCCGCTGAAAAGTCCAAAAAGCCCCACCGGATCCATCGAGTGCTGGCCGCCATAACCGCAGCCCATCGCAATACGCGTCCGTACTACGACCGGCATATCCGTCGAATTGCCGTATATATGTCTTAACTTGCCAAGCTGATTGAATAACTGGTCTGCAGCGACAAGAGCAAAATCAGGAAACATAATTTCCACGATAGGCTTAAGTCCGCTCATAGCAGCTCCGCCGGCAAGGCCGACAAAACCACATTCCGAAATGGGGGTATTGAGAACGCGCAGGGGATATTTAGCCGGCCATCCTTTAGTTGCACCATAAGGTCCGCCGCCAAAATTGGCGATTTCTTCACCGACAACAAATACCTTTGTATCTTGTTCGAGGTGCCTGCCCGTTACCGATGCAATCGCTTCGACATATTTCTTCTGCTCGAAATGGGTGAAATCTTCCTTCTCCTTATAGGTTATGCCTGCAAATTCCTTACCATCGCTCCGCAGTCCTGTTGTCAGGCTCGCGGGCGTTGGTGAAAGGCCTTCTTTAACCACATATTTTGTATCAGGCCTGGTACAGCATTGAGCCACGGCAGCATTTACGGCTGACTTTGCTTTTTCATGCAGAAATTCGATTTGCTGCTGCGTCAATATATTATGTCGTATAAGATTTTGTGCAAATATCGCGTGTGGGTCTCGCTGCTGCCACTGCGACTCTTCCTCCTTTGAACGATAGCCAAAATTACTGCCAGCAATTGGGCCGGCGTGGTGGGCAAAGCGGTAGCATTTCGCCTCAACAATAATGGCACCGTTACCACTGTGAACATAATCCACCGCATCATTGACCGCTTCATATACGGCAACAGGATCCATTCCATCGACGATACGGCCGGGAATATTGTATGCACAGGCTTTAGCCGCAAGGTCTTCAGTTGCCGTTGAGTTTTTGATTGATGTCGCAACAGCATAATGGTTATTCTCGATGAAATAGATAATTGGCAGTTTCCAGATAGAACCTAAATTAACCGCCTCATGGAATGCGCCCTGATTGACCGCTCCATCGCCGAGAAAACACACTGTTGCATAATTTTCTGTAGTGTATTTTGACGCAAACGCTGCACCTGTCGCAAGCGGAACACCGCCGGCAACGATGGCATTAGTGCCGATAACCCCGATTTTTGCATTCCGCAAATGCATCGACCCGCCTCGACCGCCACAACAGCCGGATGCAAGCCCCATAATTTCACTAAGAAGCGTGGTTATCTCCTGCTGTATCGTAACCGGCATATCCTGCTGCATCGCATCAAAATTTGATATGGCAGCATAGTACGAAATAACCTTCGCAAGGTAATGATGATGAGCGCGATGTGTTGAGGCAATTTTGTCGTTTTGCCGCAATGCCATCATTGTGCCTGCCGCACATGCTTCCTCACCTATACTTGTGTGCACCGGCCCATGAATACAACCATCTGCCGAGAGCTTTAACAACATCAACTCAAACTCTCGTATTAGAAAAACCGCAAAAGCCATATTGGCCAATGTCCGTTTATCAAGAGCTGTATAGCTGGACGTGTCTGATTCGATATGCTGCAAGTCACACTTGCACTGGAGTTTGCTGCGTTTCATTTTTTATTTAAACCTTTTCATTATGATATTTAATGTATGCGACTTTATGCTCGGTAAAAAATTCAACGCCGGTATGTCCTGCTTCCGGAATTCCGCAGCCGGACAATTTTACGCCGCCGAAGGTCAATTGAGGTTCCTTGACAGCGGTGGGGACATTAACGTGTGTCAGACCCACATCTGTTTTTTCAATAAACATCATCGCCTTTTCGAGGTCTCTTGTATAAATCGAGGAAGACAAACCGAATTTCACACCGTTAGCAATATCAATCGCTTCGTCAAATGAATCGACTGCCATGATTGACAAAACAGGACCGAAAATTTCTTCCTGCGCGATATACATGTGCGGTTTGACATCCATAAACACCGTAGGCTCAACAAAACAACCTTTGGCGAAGCTGCCTTCCATCATTCTGTTGCCGCCAATCACAAGTCTCGCACTTTCATTTTTGCCTTTTTCAATTGATGCCATAATACCTTCGACTTGCGCCTTACCACACACCGGCCCCATCGTTACGTGAGAGTCTGTTCCTCTGCCGACGACAATTTTTCGAATCTTGTCCAAAAGCAGACTCATAAAATCATTGAGTATTCGTTTTTCAATCAAAACACGACTGGTCGAAGTACACCATTGTCCCGCACATGCATAAGCTGCAAGAACTGCTGAACTCGCCGCTGCCTGCAAGTCCGCATCAGCCAGCACAACCAGCGGATTCTTGCCGCCCATCTCAAGCTGCGTTCTGGTAAAGTTAGCAGCCGCCTTTTGATGAATGCTTCTTCCCACTTCCGTTGAGCCGGTAAAAGTTACTGCTTTAATCAGCGGATTACTCACAATCGCATCGCCGATGACTGCGCCTGAACCTGTTATAAAATTCAGTACGCCCGGCGGCAGACCTGCCTCGTCAAAGAGCTTCACAAATTCCGCGCCAATCCCGGGTGTTAAATTTGCCGGTTTAAATACACAGGTGTTGCCTGTTATCAAGGCAGGGGTAATCTTTCGACAAGGTACGTTAAAAGGGAAGTTCCATGGTGAAATCACTGCGACAACTCCTAACGGTCTGCGCATACTGTATGCCATCACACCACTCTGTCCGGAAGGCATAACTTCGCCCGCCATTCGCAATCCTTCACCAATCTGAAACTCCATTTCTTTGATGGCGGATTCGATTTCGCCTTTGGATTCTTTCAGAGTCTTCCCGTTTTCAGCGGTGATTACCGCAGCAATCTGATCGACTCTGCTTTTCATTACTTGCAGGACTTTGACAAAATACTCTGCCCGCTGATAAACAGTGAGCCCGCTCCATGAAGTAAATGCCGCCGCGGCTGCTTCAATTGCCGTATTAACGTCTTCAACGGATGATTTTGGCCAGATGCCCGTTATTTCTGTCAAGTCCGCCGGATTACGCTGTTCATATTCCTGGCCACAGGAACTATCCAGCCATTGGCCATTGATAAAATTTTTGTTTCCCATTTTTACTCCAGCATTAAGTTAATAACCAAGTGTTACGCCGCCATCAATATCGAATCTTGCACCAGTTATAAACAACGCTTCGTCGCTGGCAAGAAAGGCTGCTAAATAGCCACACTCCTCTATCGTCCCTATCCTTCCCAGCGGGTGCTGTGCATAAATATATTTTCTGGCTTCAGAAGGATTCTTTTGCTGACTGAACCAGTCTTCCACAAGCGGCGTTGCAATCCAGCCCGGACAAATTACGTTGACGCGAATACCATCCGACGCAAAATCTATGGCCATATTTTTGGTCATTGCTATTTGTCCGCCCTTTGTAGCTGAATAGGCCGCTGCGTTCGGCTGGCCGACTACCCCTACCATACTGCTTATATTGATGATATTACCTTTAGTTTTGCGAAGATGAGGTATGCCATACTTAGAGCAAAGAAAAGTACTTCTTAGATTTGTATTTTGGATAAACTCCCATTCATCTTCAGATGTTTCCTCGGCGTTTTTTGACAAGTGATATCCCGCATTATTGACCAAAATGTCAAGCCTTCCATAGACTTCTATTGTTTTTTTTATCAAATTTTGAATGTCTGCACTTTTTGTTACATCTGTCTTTATGAAAGTAGCATTACCTTTTTTGGCTCCGAGCTCATTGACCATTTTTCTTCCCTCGTCTTCATGCCGACATGTTATTACAACTTTTGCTCCCTCTTTTGAAAAAATCCTCGCAATTCCTTCGCCAATCCCTTTGCTTGAACCAGTAATTATCGCAACTTTGTCTTTCAATCTCATAGTATTATTCCTCCTTTTTATAGTTCTGTAATCCGCACTCTTGGCGAACAATCTTTATGACGATATTTAAATCCATAAATACGGGCAGCGTTACCTCCAAGAAAAGCTTTTTTTTCGTTTTTATTCATAAAGTCGCAGCCTTTCACAGCCAGTTCGAGGCTCTGGCGATACGTAAAATCCACCATAGTCCGCGGATAGTCTGAACCCCACAGTAGTTTTTGCGCACCTACCGCTTTCGTAGCCTGTCTGATTTTTGATTGCGCCTGTTTGAATGGTGGTCCTTCCTGCCGAAAAAGCCAGATAATGCCGCCGCACTCGATATATACATTCTCAAATTCTGCCAATCTAATCTGGGACATCCAGTCGCCATGACCTGCCATACCGAAATGTCCTATGGCGATTTTGAGTTTCTTAAAATTCCTGACAATATTTTTCATTTGTCCGACTTGCACATCGCCCGGCATCAAATCAATTGAAAGCACCATTCCTTCAGCTTCCATTTGTTCCCAAACATACATTAAATCTGGGATATCAAGCCTAACGCCCAGTTGCGGCAAAAACATCGCCGGACATTTGATACCCCTGAACCCCTTTTTATGCACAAAAGCAAATTCATTTCTTAATCTTTTGGGTTCTCTAAAGTCGATAAGTCCATGTACGAAAAACCGACCAGGATATTTTTCTTGTGCCTTGAGCAGACACTCATTTTGATTGCCATCCAGATACTCCTGGGTTACTACCGCGGCATCAACACCGGCATCGTCGAAAGCCGCTATTGCCAATTCAGCGGAACTGCGGCAGTCTTTAAACCAACTTGGCATCCCCTGATATTCTTTTGAGCCTATTCGTATCACGCCGTTTGCAACCGGCGATACTCTCTGAATCCCCAGTCTGCCGGCAACTTTATTCCAAAGATGTATGTGCGCATCAATAACCATTTTCCACCTTTCGACCTTAGTCCATAATAAATCCGCCATTAACATCTATAATTTCGCCGGTTATGTAGTTTGTAACGTCTGAAACCAAAAATAGAACTGCGTTGGCCACATCTCCGGGAACTCCGATTCTGCCCAGCGGTATCATATCGTTGTATTTATCAATCTTTTCCTGAGAGATGCTTGCCGTCATTTCCGTATTGATTACACCAGGACATACCGCATTGACATTTATGCCGAAAGATGCCGCGTTTAACGCTATCGATTTGGTCAGGCAGATAACACCCGCTTTTGAGGCTGAGTAATGCGCACCGACTTGCGCTCCGCCGATTTTACCAGCTGCTGAGGCAATACTGACAATTTTGCCATAGCATTTTTGCTTCATCTGCCCAAGAACCGCCTGGGACAGCATAAACACGCTTTTAAGATTCACCGCCAGAACCTGATCCCATTCCTGTTCGGTTATTTTCCCAAACTCCGTCCGTGGACAAATACCCGCATTGTTGACAAGTATATCTATTTTGCCGAAGCGGTTTACTATAGCATTTACTAATTGAAAAACCTGGGCTTGTTTGGAGACATCGATCTTATAATCATACAGTCTTTCATTGTCCATTAAGGCAACAATTGCGGCCTTTTCAAAATTAATGTCTGTCCGCACAACAATTGCACCCTCTTCGTGCAATGATGCTGCGATAGACTTTCCCAATCCCTGAGCTGCACCTGTAACTAACGCCACTTTATTTTTTAATAATAAATCCATCAGCTTTGTCCGTCTTCGCCTGAAATTCATTTATAATTTCGTTCTTTGTTTTCTCGATATGCTCTCGCATAAGCCGTTCGGCCTCGCCGCCGTCTCGATTCATTAATGCCTTTACAATCTTAATATGATACACTGTGGCAGATTTGGAACGCGTTGCCGATCGGTAACCTGCGGTTCTGAACACCTGCACAAGATTGCCAAGGTTTATGAGCATTTCCTGCAACTTTACATTATTACAGCTTTCAATAACTATTTGATGCAGACTTGTATCAGCTTTTAGCAGCTTTCGTACATCATTACTTTTAAATTCATTGGTTAAATGCTCTAAAACATCGTGATTGATGTTGCCCGTGGCAAGCTTTGCCGCCAACCCCTCCAATGCCATGCGAATATCATAGACTTCAATCAAATCCTTTAGCTGAAAGTCTTGCACTGATGCGCCGCGTCGCGGCTCAACTCTTACAAAACCGTCTTTGGCTAAAGCATTTATGGCATCACGAAGCGGTGTACGGCTTACCCCCAAGTCACAACCAAGCTGTTCTTCCAACAGCCGTTCGCCAGGTTTGAGCTTGTGGTCAATTATCCGCTTGAGCAGTGTTTCATATATCTGGTCGCTTATTTTCGGAAAAGTCATAAAGGTGTTCCATAACTTATTGTATTTTGTATACAATATACAATAAAAGCAACTTGTCAATGATATTTTTAGGGGGATTAAAAAAAGTTCGAAGAATGTCATGATCAGGTTTTTGAGCCAGACGGGTTGGATTTCAACTGGTGATCCTCGCAATGTTTGAAAAAAATCCTATCTTGAAATAACTCGTTTTTCAACTTCTTTATTTGACATTATCTTCTGTTAACAATTCGCTGCAAACTACAACTGGTTTTAAAACTGTCTCAACAAGATTAATTTTTGCACAGGACTGTCTAAATTGATTCTATCTCCTTTGCAATTACCTGAACATCGTCTCGCTCTCTTGCCTGCTCAAATCTTGTATCTATAAACAGCGGATGAATCTTCTGGAGTGGAGTAGCTTTTATTACATGCGTTCCTCGCCATTCAAAGGTAAATTCGCTGGACGCAACGCGCTCAGTCGTACTGTAGATCTTACATGGATAAACAATTTCCACTTTATCGCATGGAACAAGTTTCCCCAGGGAAATGTAACCATTATTCGGTTCCACCTTATACAGTTTTTTGTTAATTTTGACTATCATCTCCCGCGGTTTTATGAATTCAGGAATTCGCACAAGAAGCTTACGCGGTTTTGAGATGTGAAAGGACAAAAAGCACTCTTCCTGGTTCACGGCTACGGCGATATCCGCGCATTGATGCCTGCGATTGATATGAAGATTGACCTTTAAAGTTGTATCATCATCCGTAACAGCATATCGCCATACATCGTACAAGCCTCTGGCACCAGCAGCGTTACAACATTGCTGGTTTGAATTGGAAAACATTGAATCATCAGACATGGCGGTAACAGCACCCCATCCAGCATAGCCACCAATGAGAGTACGTTTAAGAATATCACCTTCGCGAACACCTTCCACATTAATCGTTTTCTGGCAATTAAAGCCAAGTACATGCTGCGAGCGAGGTACAAAAGTCGTCTGATCAAACCAATCAGAATCCGTTATCTGATGAACGAGCAGATGGTTATTGGCCCATCTTTCGATATGATTCCAATACTGCGGATCTACATGTCGAGCCAGCAATATAGCTGATTCCAGCATATCGGTTAAACAGCATGTCTCAGAAAGGTTTGAACGGTTGTGCTCCGTGTTATTGATTTGTTCCGGAAACCATCCCGACAGTGTGCCTAAAGTCAGGGCCTTGGCAAAGAGTCTGATGCCAAATTCAATGTCATGCGTATCATTTTTGATAATTCCGCGTAAGATAATAGCTGTCATCAGACGACTGTATGAATGAAAATGTCCGCGATTAAACAGCCCTTCGAGTCCGTCATGGTCGATGATTGCCCATGATATCAAATTAGAGGCAAGTTCCAGCGCCGGTTCAAAACCGGTCAAACGATAAAATCTCATTAAGGGCATTGTGATTGATGTATTAAAAACAGATTTTCTATGATTGGAATCGTCCGGCGGATTTTGCCAACCGTCGCGTATAGTGTAATAATCTCCTGGAAAATCCGCATACTTTTTCAATTCCTGATAGCGTGACATCCCGGCAACGGCGAGAATATTCTGCTGTGCAATATTTCTATAGTTATGCTCGCCGGTATATTGCCATAATGAAGTGAGACCCAATAAAGTCCCCTGCTGCAGCCAGGCCGGCCTGGTATGAGGCACGTCCAATGTCCATGGCTCGGCCGGACACCATGACAGGTTGTCACGCCCAATCAAGCCCAAAAGCGTTGCCCGCATACTTTTATCTTCGACATGATCGATGTGGTCTCCGACCATTGTTCTCAAAAGCGTCAAAGCATCAACCGCACGGCCCAATCCATCGCCATACGACCAAGTGGCTAAAATAGCAGATAAAGGCCTGTCACTAAGGCGGGTATAAAAATAGGGGAGGTGCCCGCGTGCTTTGTCACAATGCTGTGTAAGGCAATTTATGGCTAACTTAGCCCTATCAACTAAATTAGGCAGAGTTATTCTGTCTGTTGGATGCATTATAGCCCCCCAATTAATAAACAAGCTGGAATACAGTCGATACTTTTTCCCGCAATATCCTGTGCCCTGTCGCTCTGACGATACTTAACCAAAGCATAAAGAGCGTGAAAACCTTCGCGAATATGATGCGGACAAAAGGTGCCAAATGTGCCGCCCATTTCTTTACGATTCAACGGCAAACACAATGGGCCGCTATAGGATAAGAACGCAGTATTGGCATGATAATCGATAGCAACAGGATCAATGGCAATTCCCAATACATCTTCCGCATTAAGCAAGGCGTTAAGATGACGGCCTGGTACATGGCTTTCACTACAATGGGGTGAAAAAGCAAAACTGCCATGAGGCCAAACTTCGGAGCCAAAGAAAGGCACATTATTATCATCAGCATTAAACACACTGCACATCGTACTACAGCCAAGCCTTATAGCCTCGGCAATATCGGTCGTATTGGCATTGTTGAGTTTTGCCATGTTGGCACTCCTATTAAAAATTTTATTTATAGGCATTGCAGCGTAACTTAATTGTCATAACCCTATCGCAATACAAATTTAAATACCGTGTCATAAGGGTCAGGATGAATTACAGGCGGATTAAATATTATATCTGCACCACTAAATTCAAATTCAACATCTGTGCCATCACACAGACATTCAATGTATTTTACCTTCGAAGCCAAACCCGGCAAAATCACTCTAAAGGATGGATATTTATCCAAACAGTGCATATATAACACACGGCCTTTTTGGGTGGTAATTGGACGAAACTCTGGACAACCTCCTTGAGGAAATTTGTAGTCGGCAGAACCCGCTCCATAAATAGATTCGCCATTTGTTTCAAGCCAACGGCCAATTTCTGAAAGAGTATCAACAAATTCGTGCTGAATTATGCCATGTGGAGTAGGCCCGACATTAAGAAGCAGATTGCCATTATTGCTTACACATGTGACTATATTTCTAATCAGCTCCTTGACGGGTTTGATCGCGTTATCACCCCGGCAGTAGCCCCAGGAAGAACCAATAGTCTCACATGCCTCCCACATGGGAGCGTTTTCGGCTCTTGCAACATCTTCTGCTGGAATGTATTGTTCGGGCGTACAAAAGTCTCCCGGAATGCCCATGCGATTATTAATTAAGATGTCCGGTTGAAGCTTTCGCATCATTTCGTGTAATTCTTTTGACCGCCATGCGGCAGCAGTTTTGCCATTGGCAGAGTCGGCATATGAAAAATCCGCGCAGTTATCGACATATGAGAAGTCTGCCCAAAAAATATCAATCTTTCCATAT
The DNA here is from genome assembly GCA_021371795.1 of Planctomycetaceae bacterium. NCBI lineage: Bacteria > Pseudomonadati > Planctomycetota > Planctomycetia > Planctomycetales > Planctomycetaceae > Planctomycetaceae bacterium. Next base: position 340,840 of record JAJFVK010000013.1, read on the forward strand.
CCTGTCATTAATTCATGAATCTGATCCCGGAGAAACCGCTGATAATTCGAGAAGATTCTTCCTTTGTTTAGCTCGGATAGACGCGATTTGGCAGGATGCAGTTTGTCAACGGTAAAATGAGGGTGATGCCAATCCAATAGAGAATAATAAATTCCGACCTTGATTTCATTAGCTCGAAAAGCATCAACAAACATTTTAAGCACATCCCTGCCATAGGGCGTGTTAGTGACTTTGAAGTCAGTATATTTAGTATCCCACAGACAAAAACCATCATGATGTTTGCTTACGAAAACGGCGTATTTGCAGCCAGCCTGCTTTGCAAGTCTTGCCCAAGCCATCGGGTCATATTTAACAGGGTCAAAACGCTGGAAGAGACGCTCATAATGGTCATGGGGAACTTCTTCGAGAGAATAATACCACATATCTCTGCCGGTCAGGGCGTACAAACCCCAGTGAATGAATAATCCGAAACGGCTGTCCTGAAACCATTGCCTACTTGCAGGCGACGCAAAATCCACATTGGAAACATTTTGTTCGTTAAATTCTGTCATAAAACTCCATTCTGCTCATAATATTAGTTAAGAAACATATTCGCAAGCTAGTTCCATAGCAATTTCGCACCATTCCAAAAGTCGCCACTTTTAATATTTATGTAGAACTTTACAAGCATCTCCCAATAACACTACCTGCGATGAAGCTGCGTCTAATGGAACGCTCACATGGAGTTTGCCGTTGCACCATTCGATGTTATCCGGAACATTTGATTCGAGTTTACTATTTGACAGAACCCCTATCATTTCAGGCTCAATCCACGCTTCTATTTTGAGAGGCTGCTCCGAAATATTGAACAGATTTAGAACTCCGCCGATTTTCCCGTCCAAAGTATGCAGATGGGCTTCTTCATGTAATCCGTGAAATTCTCCTCGGACAAAATATTCCTTTAGCGCAAGATAGAGTTTCATCGCCTGTTTATAAGAGTCCCATCGCCTTTCTGGGTCTGGGCAATATTTGGCTACAATTTCAGGGTCGTAACTATGATATTTTCCGCCAATACCCAAATGCCTGACAGTTGATGCCGCCCACCAGAAAAAGAGACATTGGTCGTTGTCCGGAACCATGGAAATATGCAGGTATAAGGGAACATTTGAAGCCAGAGCATAATAATAAAGGGCTTTAGCTCTGCCTTCTTCTTTGAGATTCTTGAAACAATCCCACATAAACTCAAACCCCCAAATTTCCTGATAGGCAGCCTCTGGGCCAAACCCCTGCCTGAAGTAAATAGGAAGATATCTGCATCCCCAAGGCCATACCGGGTCATGGGCTTCAATAAGGATGTCAGGCGAACTGTCTCTCACCGCTTTAACCAAATCAAAAACAGCTTTAACATGATCGCTGGCTGTTGTGGGAATACTATGGCCATGATCTTTCGCAAAACATGGACCAAACCAACAGTATTCATCAATCATCATGAATTCTACACCAGCAGTATTGATATCCTGAATGCGCCTGATTTTTTCTTTCTTCCATTCTTCACATAAACTGCAAAAGTGCCATATACGCTGGGGGCGGGAATCTTGCGAAGGGTTAGAGCGACCTCTTTCCGCTATGGGATTTGGGCAATGATACCATGAATGCGGAAATTCATCTCGATATAGCCAAGCAGAATCCCGATATCCAAATTTTAAGTTATATTTTTGTCGTAATATTTCCTGAAAATCTGAAACCTTTCCAAGCCGTTTTTCATCCCATAGGGATGTACCTTCGCATTCTTCCCAGCCTGGATCAAGGTAGAGCAACTCACAGCCTATTTCTTTTGCCTTTTCCGCTTCTAAGAAAAGTTTATCTAAGGTGTAATGTTTATCAAGTTGTTCCTGATCACTATGGTACCAGCCAATATCATACAGTGTTTCCCAGTTGATCGGAGGATTGTATGTGTCTGAGAATGTGTGGCCTTTGGATTTCAGAAACAACTTATATTTTCGAAAACCCTGTTCCAAACCACCGGCGTAGACTTCGTAATGTGTAATTCCAAAAGTAAAGTTAGCTTTAGATCGCAGGACTTTAGCGTCTGACGGCTCATCAAAAAGGCAGAATCCCACGCCACCAAATTGCAGCACAGAATTACTATTATCCAGTTTCCTTTGAAGTTTCGCTATAGACATTTCAATATTATCATTGTTGTACTTCCCAACCAACAAACCAATTTTGTTATTAGTCCAGAGCCACGCTTCTGACCGCAATGCACCCTGTACTAAAGGAGGGAACACAGATGATATTTCGCCGCCCGAATTGGAACATTGTCCTTTGATCAGCTGATCACAGGTATAATCATGTTTTTGGCCATTTACCTGAATCCTGAAGGGAACAGCAATTAGCCGCCAATCCTGCTTATCGGCAAGACATTCGTGAAAGCCGCAGCTTATGTCATCAATTTTGATAGGTTCATTTGAAACATTATGAATTGTTATCGTCTCTTCTATCCGCTGTGCTGATAATTGTGAAAAGGTTTGTTTGAATCTTATAACATTACCCAACAGTCCGGTTATTTCGAAAACAGTCCGATGTTCCTCGTTTTCAGAAATTTTCCGGACAGACAGGTCTTTGACAATGTCTGTGTAAGATGATTGCCGGTCCTGTTCCCACTTCAGATAATACTTATATTGAAATCGCGAAATGGTTTTATCACCAACAATCAGGGAACAATAGAGTATCCTGTTTTCAGCCTGCAACTGTAATTCTGCCATATTTATTAATTCCTAATACTACAGCGTTACTTTGTTCATAAGTCTTTATTTTGCGTTGGTAATGGATTTTATCAAACCGCATTTTTGATGCCGCAAAATAGGTTTTATAAAAAACCAGCGTTGTCATACTAAATCCCAACTAATTCTTTCTTTATTTTTCACAAATTATTTTAGATCTATTTTTACTCCATCTCTTCCCATCTGCGCAATATCGTTGATGCGTCCCTTAAGACCGGAGAAATTTGCTTGTACATTTCGTATTTTTCTTTGTAAATCCTGTGACGCTTTGCATCTGGCTCAAAGGTACAATCAATTCTAACACACTTCGAAACGGCGTCCCGTGCGTTTGCAAAAACCCCGGTTGAGATACCAGCCAGCATGGCGGCTCCGAGAGCGCTGCACTCGATGATTTTGGGACGGACAAAGGGAACACCAAAAATATCGGCCTTTATTTTCAACCATTGATTAGACTTTGCGCCTCCGCCAGTTACGACAAATTCGTTAGTATCAATACCAATATTTCTAAGTGAATCAATACTTTCCAAAAAATAAAAACTTGTACACTCCATTATGGATTTAAGTATTTCACCTCTTCGTGTATTTATTTTCAGGCCAGCGATTACTCCGGCAGCATCACTTATAAAATGAGGCGCGCCACTTGCCTCAAAATACGGTAACGTCAAGAGCCTTGTAGGTTCGGCGGGCATTTCGCCAGCAAGGATTTCATAAATATCATCACCGGGTTTAATCAACTTCTTATCCGCGGAGGCGAAAGTATCACGAAACCATCGCACAAGTGAACCACTCTGGTTATATATAAAGGATACATACAGTCCTGCAATCGCATGATGCTCAATGTTAAGGCCGCTGGCAAGCATATATTCAGAATCCGGCAAATAGTCATACGTCGGCGTGATGCACTCAAACGTTCCAATTCCGCACACTGCTTTGCCAGCTGTATAAATTCCGGCACCTAATGAATTGCAGCACTGGTCATGAGCACCAACTACCACTTTTATGTTTTTAGGCAGATTGAGCTCTGCAGCTATCGAAGCACGTAAATGCCCCGCTATGGTACCACTGGCAACTGGCAGTGGCAGTTTTGCCTGCTCAATATCACAAAGCTTCAGCAGTTCATCTGACCATGTTTCCCTGCGAATATCAAACAGCAGAGTGCGGTTGGCAAGGGAGAAACTTGTCAGAGATTCGCCGCTAAGAATAAATGTTACCAAATCGCCCCACAACAAAAATTTGTCGGATTTCCGGTATAAATCTGGTTTATGGTGCTTTAACCACAGGAGTTTAGGTAGAGAATAGTTGGGACCAAGGATATTGGGGTTAATTTTATAAAAGTCCTTTTGTCTAATAACAACAGTGCGTTCGAGCAAATCCTTGCCGCGCACATCCGCGCCCAGGATACTATCGCCAAGAATGCTGCCATCAGCGGAAACAGGCGTCATTGCCTCGCCCAGCGAACTGACAGAGATTGCCTGCACAATATCTTTTGATGTTTGGGCTGCGGTTTCCGATATAACTTCCTTAATTGCCTTTACAACTACCCTACTGTCTAAATACACCCAGCCGGCCTGAGTGCGTAATGTCGGATACTCTCTGTAAGCTGCTGCAATACATTGCCCATTGCCTGAAAACACAACAACTTTACAGCCCGTCGTACCGACATCAATCCCCATTAGACTCATAATTTTACAACCTTGTATCCGAGATATTTTTCAAATGCCTCTGCGACAGGTTCAACTACATGCCCAGGCGTAACGCTTGCATGATGTCGATGCCCCATATAGCCTATTCGCTGAAGTGCATTCTGCAAACCATCGATTTCCGCTACGCCTGCACAACCAAAAAAATCTTTGGGTATTGAATCATCTGTAAAACGTCCCTGCCCCAAATAAAACTGAAGCTCCCCTGCGTTTGTCAGCATACTGCCAAAAGTTATAGGTGTTGGCGCAATCTCGCCGACATTACAGCCATACGAACAGCCCTTACCCACTGCATTGGCCAAAATAGCATGTTCGGTTATTTGCCCGCTCTTACTCATCATACTTTGTGGCACCGACCCGCAATGAAAAAGAATACACTTATTTTCATCATCGCCATAATTGTTGTTCCAATCAAGGCACGTCGCCGCATTACCAGAAGCCTTCGACAACGCATACATAGTTACCGCATTGCCAATATCAACCTCGCACGACGCCGCTATACCACGCTCATTCATCTCACTTAGCAGCACGCATGGGGAAATACCAAGCTGCTTCTGTAATTCTATCCAGCACCTGATTGCTATCGCATCCATGCCGAATTCTTCCACCACAGAATCAAGCACAACACCCAGTTTTACTATTTTGCTGAAAACCTTTTTCGGCGTACTCTTCCATGAAGAGTAATCGGCAAGACACCGGGCTTTTTCTTTGCACTTTTTATCATCATTTTTCAGAAATGTCATTCTATGAAAAATATCTGACAGGTCAAGCGTCTCCATTGTTATCCCATGCCGCTGCATAGCAAGCTCATCAATACGAACAGTCTTGAAAGCCGTAGTTCTAGCGCCGATAGCGCCTACGACCATATTTTTCATGGCATTTACCACACGACACAGTCTGCCAAAATAGTCAATGTTTTCGGCAAACTGTTTCGTTTTGGGATGCACCGTATGAGGCTTGAGAGCCGTAAACGGCAGACCATACTGACAGAATACATCCATTATCGAAATCTTACCGCAAAATGCATCTCGCCGAAGCTGGGGCGCCATTTTATCAAGCTCATCCGGATACGCCTGAATCAGAATCGGTACACCGCAATCCTTGAGCGCTGAAATCGCGCCAGTCTCATCTCCAAAATTCGGCAAACAAAGGATTACTCCCCCATATTTGCCTTTGTTATTACGCAGAAAATCGGCATATATTTGTCCCTCTTTGGGTGTTTCAACAGCACCAAAGCGTGTTGCCCGCTCGTCAAGCATAAGTGTTTTGTAGCCGAGCTTTGACAGGGCATCTTTCATTTCCCGTCGTGCAGTTTTCTGCAATGATGCAGGAAAAAAACCACGATTACCAAAAAATAATGCGAATGTCATTTTGTTTTCTTTCATAACAATTTCCTTTTCGTATTGTTTTCCATATTGTTTTCAGTAGCTTAAAATCCGTTTTGCAGAATTATTAATCTCTAATTCGTCATTTACAATGTTCATCACTGTCACATATACGGCCTGCTGAGCCTTGATAACTGATTCTTTGCGAGCAGCTTCATAAGACTGACGAATGGCGGTACCGATATTAATTTTTGCGATACCCTGCCGGATGCTTTCGATAATATACGCCTTTTTAATGCCTGAGCCGCCATGAATAACAAGAGGAACGACAGCCGCCTGGCTTATTGCTTTGAGATGCTCGATGTTAAGTCTGGCTTCAACTTTTTTTGTATCTTTCTTTGCGGAGGAGATTGCGCCATGAATATTCCCAATTGCCACAGAAAGCCAGTCAACATTTGTTTCGTCCACAAAGCGTTTAGCCTCTGCTGGAGATGTGAATCCCTTACCAGAGGCAAATAACTCTTCGTAGGGACAAATTGGGCCGGCTTCATGCCCCATCACCGCACCAAGTTCGCCTTCTACAGGAATCCCGGCTTTATGCGCCATATCAGCCACTTTCCGTGTGGCAGCGATATTCTCGGCCAGAGACAATCGCGAGCCATCAACCATAACTGATTCATATCCCATATCTACAGCTTCAGAGATAATTTTAAAATAGTCAACCAGTTGATTATCCTCATCTATTACCGGCACATGGTCAAGGTGTAGACGCGTATATTTTTCATCTTTACACTTTTGGTATTCGTTATATATTGCACGCAGACTGCCTGCTTCAAATTTTTCCCATTCCAGTCTTGCTACCGCAATAAGCCCAAAGCACTGTGTGTCCCGCAGCGCTCGCACCACCGGTTCCATCATTGGAAGATAGGGTATATTGAAACTGGGAACAACTATATGTGACTTTCGTGCAGCACACATAATTCCCTTTACCGTTTGTATCATCATTTTCTCACCACCTTTTCATTTTCTGTTACACAATGTCATACTAATATATAAGATGTTATCTTAATTGCTGAATACCTGTCTCATTTTATCACAATAATAACACACATTGTCCCACTTCGCATCCGGTGCAATACGGTGATCTGGACAAGGAATATATCCACCTAATTCCACTAATGGCCTAAGACGTTCGACTTCGGCATCAATGGCTGAAAAATCCTGCGAAAAAACTGTCTTATTCATCCCACCAACACCCCTGATTTTTTTACCATATTTTTGACGCCATGGTTTAATCGAGGCATTCCAGGTACCAACCTCAATTGGAAACATAGTATTCACGCCATTCGCAAGCCAGGCAGGAATAAGCGCATCGATACACCCGTCACAGTCGAGCGAAACAATATCAATACCATGTTCTCCAAGCAAATCGGTAATACGCTTGTAGTGGGGACCGACTTTCTGTTCGAAAATCTGGGGAGAAATCAGAGGTCCGTTTTTGAAACAAATGTCTTCCCAGAAATGCGCAAAATCAAATTTGGCACCCGTTATAAGAACACTATCGACAATTTTATATGAGAGTTCGCCTACCGTGTTGATAATTTCATCAAAAAGTTTTTCGTCATCTGCATAAAGATAGCTCAAGCCTTCTAGCCCAAGCCAATTCCTTATCTGACCCAAGAGGCTGCCGCAAAATAGCCCTACTGGATTTTCTCTATTTTTTTCTTCTTTAAGAAACTTTAACCCTTCCGGTACAAATTTAAAAACTGCTTGGCCCGCCGTGACAAAACCTTCGTTAACACGTGAAATAGAAAACTGTAACTTTGGCAAGTAGTGGTCTTCCCAAGATGCACGATCCTTGAGTAAATGGTCGAATTCCTGCGGTATAGAAATTTTACCAGGTTTTACCAAAATTATCACACCATCTTCATTAAGAACCTTTTTGGAACCATCAGAGTATTCCTCAATTACCTTCTCTTCAAAAACAGGCCTAAGCTTATTAGCCGGCAGAAAGCACGTAAGCCAATTAAAGTCAAAACCAAGCTTTTTACTGATTTCCTTGTCGTATGGCGTAGCATCTGCCCAATTCAATGCCTGCTCCTGTGTGATATGACCTTCGCAAGCCCACTTATGCAATGTCTCTTGCCAGTAACCAAAATGTACAATAGGAAGACCATCATATTTCTGATGTCGTAAGATTGCCAAAGTTCGCTGACGGTTATTCATTAATATTATACCTCCAAATTATTTCATCTCATTTATCATTGTTCGACACAATTCAGTGCGGCTCATTGAATAATATTATTTATTTGTTCAAAATTTTCGCAATAATGTTCACACAGTCCCTTAGTGCCACTTTCAACTATATTACCTCCGGCGATTCCAATTGGCGCAAATCCGGCAAGTTTCAGCGAGCAGATACCTGCCCCGCTGTCTTCTATACCGACTACATGAAATCTTTTTTCAACGGCTATTCCCATGCCTACTCTGCTGCATTCAGAATAGAGCCACGGGTGTGGTTTAGGAGAAAGCTCGCCTAGTGTGCCAACATCACCCTTTCTCAAAGGAAAACCAGCGGTAATAATGGCATCATAAAAAGTTTGAGGGTCGTCTATATTCAGACGCCTAAAGACCGAAATAATCGCAGGCCATGCTTTTTCATACAATCCAGAAGTGACCAGCCCAATTTTTATTCCTTTGCCCTTAATGCCGAGCAAAAAGTCTTTAAGTCCAGCAGTCGGTGAAAATGCATCTATACGACCACGACCATGCACAATCTCATTAAGTTCTCTTCGGGAATGCTCAAAGTAATAATCACGTATAAGTTCAAGCGTTTTATCAGGACAATATTTCCTAATACAGTATTCCAAATGCTCTGAAACACTATGCCCTGAAACATAAGGAATATCCGACTCTTCCAGTCCAAACTTCGCATTACCAATCACACTTGCTACAGATCGCTCTATTATCCATATCCAGAAATCTTCGCTCCGTACAGTTGTTCCATCCAAATCCATCAAAACCGCGTCAACCGGCTTTTGGATTCGAACTGGCTGTACCGCATAATACGCCGGATAACCAAGTGAGGATTTAACATACGCAAGAACCCCACATTCTAAAAAAATAAATTCAACCTTTCTGTCCCGCGTTGCCAATATACACCTGACACCATTTCTACCAACGCGAAAATTATCATCGCTACACTTTTCGAGCGAAATGAATTCTGATTCCTTGGCGTTTGGACCAAGAATAGACAACTCTATTTTTGCCTTTTTGGCATGTTCCGTTAATACCATTTTTTTCCTTCTACGCTCGTTACTCTTGATAATCTATTGAAATTTTATATTCGTCACCTTGCACCGTATCAAATGCACAACGATGATTAGGATGTTTAATTTCCCCAACCCAAATAACTTTATCCTTAGACATTACTGTCGCAGTACCGGCACACTTAGCAGGAATCCGTATATCAACAGAACTACCGCATATCGATTTGATTTCAATTAGTCGAACGCGACCCTCCGCCCATATCGCAGATACCTCGAAACCACCGCGAGCTTTTAGCCGCCTGAACTGTCCGTTCGGCCAACGACCTGGCAACGCCGGCAAAATACGAACCACACCATTGTGTGATTGCAAAAGCATTTCAGCAATAAGAGCCGTTACTCCCATGTTTCCTTCCACCTGGAATAACCATGGGGTATCGCCTGATGTGTCCGCCCAAACAGTCCCCCAGCCCAGTCGTCTAAAATCAAAACAACTGCTCAAAAGATTATCCATGAAAAAGGCTTGTGCCATAACGTCCAAACACTTTGCGGCCTCTTCAGCTTCTCCTAATCTTGCATGCAATAATCCCATCCACACCCATGTAAAATCCATCCAGTCATCGAATCCCCAGTATTTACGATGTTCCATCGCTTTGCGATAAGCATTGAGCAATTTCGGATCCGACTCCGCGCTGACAATGCTTGCGGGATATAACCCTACCAGATGAGAGAGGTGCCTTTGAAAGTGGTCATATACGGCATCTTCCATTTCAGACAGCTTGCCGTCTTTGTCAATGCCGGGTTCGGGCCACTTTTCGAGTAATTTTTTACAGGACAAAACAATTTTCCAATCGACATCGACATTGCTGCCGGCATTTATATAATTTCCGAAAAGTTCTTTGATAAAAGCTAAATCTATCTCAGCATTTTGGCCAAAGAACGCATTTCTGTCATCAGCTTTGTTTTCCGGCGAATACCCAGGTGTGATTATTATATTTCCGCCATCGTCTATCTGAATATAGTCCAGATAAAATTTGATGGCTTCTGTCATAAATGGAATGGCTTTATACTGAAGAAAATTTTTGTCCTGCGTATATTCCCAATGCCACCACAAATGCTGCGACATCCAGGCCGCCGTACATGGAGATAAATTCCAAAATCCCATATTAAATCGCCCGGTCAGGTCTGAACAGTTTGGCAACATTAATCCATTCATGCCAAAAATCTGCTTTGCATTATTTTTAAAAGCGGGAATTTGCTGATTAAGCAACTCGGCCAACGGCAAATGACATTCTGAAAGATTGGCTACCTCTACGGGCCAGTACGCCATCTGAATATTAATGTTATAATGAAAATCACAACTCCAGGCCGGTGAAAGGTCATTATTCCAGATACCCTGCAAATTAAGAGGCAGAGTTCCAGGACGCGAGCCACTAATCATAAGGTATCGCCCCATTTCAAACATTCTTTCTAAAAGAGCAGGCGAAGCTTCTGATTTTTCTCTGCAATCCTGCAATAATTCGGTGTTGGTTTTTTCTGAAAATGTCTGACCGCCCAAATTGACAGAACATCGAGTAGAAAAAGATTTGTAATCTTCTACATGTGAATCGTATAGTTCTTTAAAAGTGATTTTCTTAATATGCCTCAACCGAGACAAACATTCGTCAACAGGATTACTGCATTCTGTATCAACATATACATTTGCTAAAAAAATTATGCTTTTGGCATTTTTTATTTCAGCTCGATGACCGACACTATGCAGGACGGTAGCAGGAATGGGCATAAGCCGCTGCTCTCCGCTATCTATCATTACGGCCACTGCCGCCGCAAAAGAAACTCCTTCATCAGAACGCCCCGATAAAACCAATATGCCATCTTTTGTAATATCAGTCTTTACCTCCCATAAATAATCGCACTTTTCTTCTGTTTGATCGTTTTTTTTTACATTCACTGCGCTGGCAGCCTGGGTCTTTGCCGTCTCAAGCGACCTGTCGCTTATTGGACGTACCAGGTCGATGCGAACAACAGGCAACTCGGACGAACCATTTGATGTTATCTTTGTAACTGATACGTCATTGACCGCTGACACAAAAGACAGCCACTCAAAAGCATTATTGTTGGCGTTATACGCAACCCTACACACAGCTTCATTAAGATCAAGCTGGCTTTTATATCCCTGAGCACCACAATTATGCCTTACAGAAACACGAATTTGAGCAGCCGGCTGATACGAATTAACACCCAAAAATGAACTTCCACTGGAATTCTTCGGAGTAAGTTCCTGGCTCAAGGCCTCAGCACCCGCCCATCTCTTTTCTCTGCATAACCGCCTTATTTCCTTAAAAATTTCAGATTTATCTTCCAGTTCGTATTGGATATTATTACGCCACAACCTATCGGCATTAAGCGTAATATATGTTTCAAAAGGCCCTCCCCACATCATAGTACCAAGTCGCCCATTGCCAAGCGGAATACCATTGCTCCAGTTAGCGGCTGGGCTACAGAGAGACAACACCGGTTTATGTTCATCGGCCGATGATTCCAGAGAAACATTTATCGTATCGATAGTTTTATTTTTCTTGCTCATAAGGCTCAATTTTCCTGAATTTAATTTAGTATATTCCGGCTTTTACAAACTGCTGTATAGAATCGGCAAGTATTTTTCTCATATTATCCATTTCCGATTCGTTCAAAACGGAAGGAATAGCGGGAATTTTTGCCATAACTTGCTGAAGAGTTTTTTCACCTTTATCAGCTATTGCTTTATGGTCGGCATCTTGCGATAGCCTCGCCTTTTCTATCAGGCTACGAAGAGTTACGATATAACGAGCATCATAGATACCCTCCTGAACAGCTTCCCATGAGATGGTAGTAAGTAACCTCCCCTGTTCATCAACAAATGCATATTGGCACCCCTCCTTATTCAACAACTGGTCGTAAGGTTTGTATAATGGCGCACCATAATATGTCCATTCCGTAAAGCCTGTTAAACCCATCTTTTCTATTCCAATGCCCGCAAAATGACGTGGAAAATTATATGTGTTATACTGACAGAGAAATCTTATTCCCCAGGCCTGTGAACCATTGGTCTTGACATAATTCATAAACTCATTATCAAAACGCCAGAGGTCTCCGACACACACATCAATACAGGACAACGCTTTGTACACACCCAATTTATAAATCGTGCACAACGTTTGCTCATGGGGAAATACCTCTTTAAAAAGACGATATTCCAGCAATGACCATTCTAATGGTATCATATGACCGGGTAAATCAACAGCACCAGGTTCATCATCAAAATACCACAAAATCTCGGGCCAATTTGCCTCTTTAGCATGTTTTACCATCTGCCGGAAAACATCCTGAAGAACAGGTTTCAAATCGTCCGGAAAATCTTTTGCCTTAAAATCAACCGCCGCCTGCCCGTAATAATCATAGGCTTTAAACTTTTGACCATCAACGCGGTTAAACATCTGCAAGATGCGGCTGCTTAAAAAACGAGGGTAGTATGCCACCGGACGATTGAAACCCTGTTTTTTCAACTCAGCCATCGCCAAATCAGTCTGCGGAAATGATATTTTCACAGTATTACCGTCGCGCTCAAGCACAGGTTCTACATGGCCGGGAGGACAGATAAGCATAGAATTAACCCCATGTGCTTTCATATCTGCAAAATCCCGCGGAGTATTTTCATTAAACCCAGAATAATAATATACCCCCCACCACATACCCTCTTTCAACTCAAAATCAAGAACATTGATACTTATTTTCAATTCAGCCGGTTCACCTTTTTCCGGTCGGATAAAAAGACTCCCTTTATACTCACCGCTTTTTACAGAGCGAGGAGTATCAACTGCCAGCCAAATCTGCCTGCTCTGTCCCTTAATCGCTTCTACCAGTGTACCCGACGCATCTATAAGTTTTGGAGCTTCCTGATACCATGGATTCCAATAATTTCGCCAAAGACCAAGTCGAACTGGACGCACAAGTACTGTTTCCTTAGGCAATGTTTCTCCGCCGTCTCGTGTCAGTACACCAACAGAAACATCAACATTGCCGAGGTCACGCAACGCATATATCGCAAATTGCATATGCCGTTTTTCTCCGAGACTGACATCTGTGGAAAGTTTGCAGGTTCGCTCTTCCGCAATGGGACTGCTGAAACGAAAAACCTGATCGGATGCACTACGATGGTAAAGAATATAACCACGTTTGTTATCAATATCGTTTACGCTGTTCGGAAATGGTTCAGGCTTGGGTGTAAGATCATTAAGCTCTGTACCGTTAACCACTATTGTATGTTTGCCGTCAGTATATACTCTTTCTGTTACTCCATCAGTTAATATTTTTTCCGTAACCTCTCCGGCCTTTAATTCGCCAGCGGAAATAATACACATCACCACAATAAAAATAAATGTTCTTACCATGTTTCACTCCTTAAGTTAATGGTTAAAACCTTTTTGCAAAAATATAACTTTATGCAAAACAACGAGTTCCACGCCTTGTTTTGTTTAATCATCTCCACATCGGTATTGGTCCATAAAGATTACCACGCCAGATATGAATAGGTGTCTTGAACTGATAATAATTACCCCATAACGACCCATAAATGAGTGTCTCGCACACCACTTGGCAAGAAGAACGGGAACAACATGTCCATATAGAGGCATATCGTATTTACAGAACCAATGAATTATAATACCATTTAAGACCCATTACCACATGCTTGTGAAAAGCAAGCGATAACAGGTGGCATTAGCAACACTTTCTGCTAACAACATCGCAGCCAAAAACCAAAAACTACTTTCTTCCATCAAAAAATAAGAATTTTAAAAATCACAGAAAGCGATGTGCATCCCGCTCAACGCATTTCCATTCACCCGTGCGCCTTGCATAAATCACAAACACCCTCTCAACGCCATCATCTGACGTTAATCACACCTGTTTCTTATACATGTATCATTGTAGCAGCGCAAAAACAGAAGTCAAGAAAAATCCTGAGTTTTCTACAAATCAAATCTTGCAAACTTAGCCACGTGCTTTCACAGTTTCTTGACTACTATTACCATGCTTCTATAAAAATTATTCATTTTGCAGAAGTTTTTTAATCCCCATTCCGTACAAAAACGGCAGTATGGCCGCCAAGCAATTCTTTAAAATCAGGCTGTGTGGCGATGGCATTTTTGGCATCAAGTCTATAGGGATAAGAAGTATGATTTATTATTACTTTGCCCTTTTCAAACAGTACTATTTCGATGCCTCTATGACGTTTTTTTGAGAAATTATGCTGGCTTAAAAATGACTCAACCGGAGTACTTTTGATAATCGTAAGCGGATAGTGATTATCACGTCCGTAAGAACCCGTCATTGGCAGATGATATCTATTGGCATAGGCATAACCATAATTAAATCCAAACGAATAGACGAATCCTTTGCCAATCTTCTGACGCGCAATCGCGGTTTTTTTATCCGATAAATAATAGGCGAGAACCTCTCCAGTATCAAAACTCATAAAACACGGGGAATCCACAACAACTTTTTCATCACATACAAAACTATCACTGCCATGCTGATTTGCACCAATGGGAAAAATTGCCTTAGCGAGACCTGATGCAGCACTGTGCATAATTATCCCGCCACATTGAACAAAAGAGATTAGTTCTTTCTCAAGCTCATAATCTCGTAATACATCATACATTGGATCGGCAGGCAAACACAGCACGTCATAACCGCCAAGACTGCCTCTTTTGACTTGTTTAGCGTGAACTACGTCAGGATTTAAGCCGCAATCAGCAAGCTGGATATGCCAGCCAAGTAAATCATGGCGATTCTTAAAAAAAACTTCTCCTAATGTAACATTTTCTAATACAGATGACGCAAAAGGAAAAAGAATCGCAACATTGCTTTTAGTTCTATGCCCCGCTATTTCTCTTATATCCGAAAACCAATTTAGGCCGCGTTTCAAACTATCTTTATGTTCAGCCGGCCAAAGCCCATAATTACCGCCGTCATCAAGTCCGTTATAACCATACACATTTAAATCACTTGCTCCCTGCGCAAAAGCAGTGGCAATAACTTCCTCTGGCGTGACAAAATTATAAACATCTATTTCCGTATATCTACCCATAAAAAGACTGGCGATAAAACCATTGCCTTTTGATGCAGACCGCATCATTGCCGTTTCACTGCTGACAACATAACAATTCGGAACAACCTGAGAATCCAGCGGTAATGTAGTAAAAGTGGCTGAATCTGCAAGCTCACCAACATCCCACAAATCAAACCCTCGTAATGACATATCCCAGGGCTTAAAGTTTCTTCTGTCCGGATAAAAATATTTCCACTGGGCCAAACCGGGATAAAGATAAAATTCTGAATTCTGTTCGCGAAGACCTTTGCAAAGTTTTTTCAAATAATTGCGCATTACTTCAAGCCGATACAACTGATTGTCGGCATAACGATATATATTTACATCACGGTTTTCATATTCATCAATCGTTGGAATTTCAGGACATATTCCAACACTCTCCGGTTTGTACCAGTAGTCTCTGAAGGTCATATCATCAATAGAACTAAAATTAGTGCCATATCTGCTATTAATAGCCTCGATAGTATATCTACCCTCTAACCAACTGCGATAATGATCCTGACCGTCTTTATCAAAACTTGGCAAACAGAGCGGTTCATGATAAAAATAGAATGGCATTCTTTCATTGCCGGACTCATCCACCGCTTTTTGTGATGCCTGACCTGCTATCTTTCCATAAAGATTTAAACAATGTTTAACATGAGCTTCTATCTGCCTATCTGACCAGTGGCGGTAGCCTATCATAGGTTTGCCATCTGCACCTATTGGAGGATCAATAAATTCCGGCGGATAGTCATAAATTCCAAGATAGTAAAGATTGTCTCCACACAAATAAAGAGGGAGAAAACTTACACTTAATCCAAGCTCTTTACAGCATTGCACTATAAAAAGCTGCATTTCTACATAAGGCGTAAGCTTCTCATCCTTAAAATAACTGCTAAAATTTGACCACAATTTAGAGTCTAAAACTATCCCATTAAAACCTAAAGACTTTAAGTCTTTAAGACCATCTATAACTGCTTGCTTTGATGAAAAATATGGCTCAAAAAAGTTACCAAACCATGCCGTAAACAGTGGCCTGATCTTATCCTTTTGTCCTTTTACTAATAACATATGGTTTACTTTCGACTATAATTTTTGTTTTTTTGCACTGCAATCCCTTCGACTCACTATCACCATAATTCGGAACATTTAAGATATTTGCATATGCTGTAAAGACTCTGATCATATAATTCTGAAACTTTTATATTTTACACATCACACCCTATGTGAATCATTCCGCATATGCAATAAGGCAATCATACTTGTATTATAAACGATGACGTTCCGTCTGACAATAATTGGCTAATAATGACCAATAAATAGCTGCGTTAAGCACACCGCTGGGAGGAAGAATTGCAATATCATAGTTCGGAACATCCACGCAGGCATCCGCCAAAGACCAGCAAGGATCTATAAATATAATATTGGATGTAGCTGGCGATTGAGCAGACTGTACACTCAAATACGCTAAAGTAAAGCCTCTTTCGGTAATCTGTTCCAATAACAGTTTTGGAGCATATTGATAGCCGAGATAAAGAATAAATTGTTCGGGGCCATATATAGGAAACTCCTGATGAACACCAGGTATTTCATGTAAAGACGACTTAAACGGAATGGGCTGTGGAGCACGAACATCCTGAAAGTGCTCAGGGAACATGTGCCCTATTACCCATGCAGTACTGGCATTGGGCTCTGCCGCATGCCACGCAACAACAGTACGGTCTAAAGCATTGCTGTCATTAATGACAATGCGATTCAATGCAGCTTGTATGGCATCCATATATGCTTTGCCTAAAACACCAGGCATAACTGGCGGAATTTTAAAATCTTCGTGGAATGTTTTGCCAATATACTTCTCTGCTCGCAATCGTGCGCCTTCCAAACCGTAACTCTGATAGAAAATGGGCATCTTACCCTCTCTGAGTGAAGCAAACGTAAACTCGCCTGTCCACGTCCAGAGATTTAGAATATTAAGAACGGTATCGATTGGGCAAAGCATTTGCCTACCGTTATAATTAACAGGCAAGCCTGATGAGGTAAAATTCTTCATGAGCACTGTTGCGGCTGGCTGATTGATATCCTGTGGTAGTGAGCCCGAAGCAAAAGCTACCACATATATCCCCTCGTGGTTCCACGTTCGTAATGCTGCTAAGTCCAAAGAATTTAAATCACCTGCAACAGCATAGAGAATGCTATCACCACGACGCAATGAGTTCACATCGAGTGGTCTGATGTCCATAAGACCACCGGCTCGGCCAATAGCTTCGTGGATAAAATCACGTTGCCTACCAGAAACCCAGAGTTTGCCGCCGGCAATAGTCCGCAATGCCACTTGTTGGGCACTCGCGGTAATACGCGGAAGTTGCTGACGACAGCCATCGATGCCCTGATTTAAAAGCTGTATATAGCTTTGTCGATTTGTGTTATATGAACTAGTACCAGCGTTTACCCTCTCAGATTCTGAATTGGCTGATATAGATTGGAGTTCAAAACTCGATACACTGTAACATTTCTGATTCAGCACACAAAAACCCAAAAAAATAAAGCAGAAAGATCCTTTCCACGTTGATATCTTCATATCGAATTCCTTACGTTTGAATATAGAAAAATAGCTGTCACACGCATAATTATCAAAAACTTAGCAATTGTGATATCTCCTTGAAAGGTGTGCCCGCAATTTTTACGAAGTTTAATCTTTTTCAAATATGCTTGGCCCGTTAGCCAAGCTAATGATTCGAAAACACTTTCCCAATCTTACATTCGAAGACCCGCTTTACTTTCATGGTATATACCAGAGACAATAAAAAAATACGAACCAGACATATGAATTTGTTACAACATCAATGCTTATTAAAAACCATGTAGCAAATATTTAGGCGGTACTTGTTCAATATTTAAGGCACCAAAAATCGCATTTATTTAGTGCCGTTGGTGCAATTCTATGTACGCATACACCTTTTGAAAACCACCGGGCCACAACAAAATTTAGACATGCCTCTCAATGGCAAAGCGATCGCTAAACTGCACTTATGACGACTCGCTACTTTTTATACCACAAAGAATTCCCCTTTAGTAGTGACACCTTAAGTATTTCTGAATGACCATCCACAAACCCCATACATATGCCTCTCAAGGGATGCCGCCCTTTTTTCGCATCTTTGGTTGCAAAGACATCAGGCCACTTTAGGGTCACCCGAGTGACGGTATCGCTACCCGGAAGATATTCCTCTGTATTTTGGGTTGGACTATATGACATCCACTCTTGAGCGTAAAAAGTCCCCGAATCACATACCAGCATTACATTGCCAGGTTGTCGAACATTCATTTGTTTCACAGGTAACATACCACCGTTGGTGATATCTTCATTACCATTACCAGTAAGATTTATATTCAAACCATAGTTGCCGTGGACAGGGCTGGCGGCATATTGAGTCGACCGACCATTGGGGCATCTGGCCAATGCAAACTGTTCACCCAGATTCTTGCTCATTATTTGCGGCCAAAACCAATAATTTCCATACCAATAACCGCCTGGCGGCGTAACGTCAGGCTTCTCCACCCACAGAGGTGTAAAATAATCTTTGTTATCCATGCCGTAGGTCTTCGCAGCCAATAGTATTTGTCCAGTGTTTGCTTTACACATCACTACCTTGGCACTTTCTCTCGCCCTGGTCAACGCGGGCATCAGAACCGCTAGTAAAAGGGCAATAATCGAAATCACAACAAGTAGTTCTACAAGAGTAAAAGCACGGTATCTTTTACTTTTCCCGAGATGTCCCATTGTTATATCCTTCCAAAATTATCTAAACAGTCTTATCTCAAATAAACCAACTACTCTCATTTTTAGGACTGACCTCACATTTCACACTGCAAGGTCGGTCCCTGCATTCAACATCATGCTATTGGCACATCGTCGAAACATTCCACGTACATTGCAGCCAGTCCTGTGCCATAAGGTATACATCTACAAAATTAACCTTACAATCCCCACTGACATCGCCATTAAGCACTGATGTACATTGTGCTCCTTGTTTAACAATTGTCAGCTCAAGACGCGGAGCAAAATAGTCAGTCGCATTTGGGATACCATTGTAATAAGAGTCAGGTACATAGTTTTTAGAGTACCATTTGGGACACAAAGAACTGGTTAAATTATCAATCACTATACTCAGCGTACCGCCACTACCAGCATTCTCTACACCCTGAACCACATCTGTGGATATTCTTCTGGCATTGTAATTCTGGCACGTTCTTAAAGTTCCTATCTGTACTCCTTTGGACGGCATATTCCTGTACGCGCAAGTAGTCTCGCTCCATGAAGAACTGTTGAGTTCCCGTATCGGAAATTCAACCATATTATTAACATCACCGGCAGCGCCTGAATTCATTACGCCAAACTGGTACAAGCTCAGTTTTGCCGCAGTCACAACCTCATCAGCCGCAATTGTCGGCAGGGTAAATTTAAGCAACGATTGATAATATTGACCCCAGTAACCGGCAGTTAAATATGTACTGTTGTATACAGCACCATAGTTCCAATTGTACACATAGCAATCGTCAGTCGGAGCAACCGAAACCATCCTTTGAGCAGGGCCTATCAAAAGCGCCAGATGAGGCTTCCAACCCTGTTCTTTCGAATACCATTGCCGGGTCGCTAAGTTCTTTTGGAGGGTAGCACTTCCTATCATAACATTGAGCGTACCGCCGCTTCCGGCATCTACAACCGCTTTATGGACGTCTGTACGAAGATATTCGCCGTTATATCCTGGGCCTGACTCGACAACAGCAACTAAATTGCCCGTCGTCGGTTTGTTGTTCCAAGTACAGGTAGTCTCAGTCCATGCGCCGGTAACGGTCAATATCGGCATTGCAAGCAGAAGACTCGTATCACCACCCCCGCTTCCACCTTGCGTCAAACCTAAATATGCGCCCGCAAATCCCTGCCCGTCAGCAAGCGTTGGCAGTTTAAAACTAAACAACGAGCACCAGTTTCGCCCCTCTTCGTAATTACCCGCAATCAAGTAGATATTGTTGTTATTTGTCGTGGGGTTCCAACTATCAACATAACAATCCTGATTAACATCTGTTACAAAAGCGTAGCTTAAGTTAAAGCTCATCAACGCTACTACTGAAATTCCTAATATCAATAACTTTTTAATTTTCATGTTTGTTCCTTTCATGCCAAAAAATCGTAACTCCCGGTACTCACCATTAATGGCACTGGCTTGAATCGCTCCAGTTACATTGCAACCACTGTGACGCCATCAAACTAAAATCTTCGAAATTAACCACACAGTTCCCATCAATATCTCCAGCAAGCGATGTAGAACAGTGTGCTACTTCAAGATGGTAAATATCGACATCAAGACTTGTCATTGGAATACTCATCGTATATGTGCCCGATACTTGTGTTAGTGTCCGCGTATCTTTGCCAGTACCGGTTTCATTAACGAGCGTTGCAGTCAAACTGTTTAAGGCTACCGGAAGATTCGAAATGCTCACATTGACAGTAGCGGAACTGCTCATATTATTGGCTAAAATAAGATAATAGCCTGTTTCGTCCTTAACAAGTAATTTTCCAACCTGTTTAACAGTCTTACCGCTCCACAAATTGGCATCATAGGTCGTCGTTACAGTTCCTACATCGTAACCTGTTTCAAGCCCATTCTCCAATAAGCGAAGTTCCTGCATCAGAGGTCCCATCACATTAGTCAGAAAATTCTGATATGCTGTAGACTGATTAGCAAGGTCATTATATTCAAAATAGTACATACCACGCATATAATTCGACGCAACTGATGACCAGGTTATGTATCTCTGCTCATTTAATGTCGGATAGCGATAGTAATTCGTCTGGCCGCCATATGAAAAATCATTCCCGACTGCCTGAGAACAGAGCAATAAACCGCGGAGCATTTGACTTATAGTAGAATTCTGTTTGTGCTCGTTAACCTGGCTTATCAAACTGGTTAAAGTGCTGTAATTCATCACTGGTGTACTATACGCAATTGGATAACGGTCGTAACAAACAGTGTCAACAGTGGTAAGACGATCATTGTAATCTGCCTCGGCCTGTGTTGTCTCCCAATTCTGAAAGACCATTGTCTTTGGTTTCCAGCTATGCGCCTGATCCGCTATCCACTGTTGCTGCTCAACAGTAGGTACAGATGCGCTATCAAGCAATTCATCACCTACAGTATACCCCAGAAAATTCGCATTATGGCAATCGGATGCGATCGCCTGCATAGCCTCTCTGTCGTCCACTAACAGACCTCTGTTCAGGCGACCGACCTCACCCCCTGAAATTCCAAAAACTACTTTTAGCCCATATTTTTTTGCATAGAAAAGATATGTATCATGAAGTGATTTATTAAAAGCAGGTCCATTGGCAACTATGACCGCATTTGCTCCTAATGTTTGCATTTGAGCAAATGCCGCGTCAATCGTGGGACCATCCTGCCCAGCCTCAACGTTATACCACCAGCCATATGGGAAGAAAGGAACGCCGTCCGGCGTCACGGCAGGTCCCATTGGATAATCAGTCGGCGACTCGGTTTGATACATTATTCTCGGTCCCCTGCCTTCCTCAAACGTACATGCCCACCATCCGCCACTGCCAGCGCCACCCGAATAGTCACGGTTCACATCCATGACAAAACTGATAGTGCCACCGCTTTCCATCGCATCGAGTACATCAAAGTCTACCCATGCGCCTGTATCACTATACCCAATTATTTTTGTATCGACCAGATCGCCTTCATCGACCAATGGCCATGTACTTAGCTGAAACTTTGTTGGTTGTGTGACCCAATTAACATCATTGGTCCACAAATTATTAGTTTGCCAAACACGAAATTCCGCCACCGTATCATATTGGTCCCCGGTCCAACAATAGTAACCAGTCGGCCAAATCCTCAACTTGGCCGAGGTATAGGTCTGATTGGAATTAAGCGTTGGTAGATCAAACCTAAGATATGTATGCGCGATTCTCTCGCCAGCTTCAGCCCCATCCATTAACCATAGCACCGTCGATGTCCCACTGTGATTCTTCCAAGTATCACACCATGCGTCTAAACTCGATAGCACGGTTACGCATGGGTCAACAGCAGCATTGGCAACTCTCAACAGCAACGCGACCAAAACTAAAAAACCTGTAATCCTTTTCATCATCTACCTCCGCTAACTAAAACGCTTAATAGAGTATTTACGTACACAAAGACACCTTAAAAATCAGAAACTTCGGAATCTGATTCTTCCTTTCACATTTTAGCACATGCCTGAACCTTAAATGTTCAGGCATGTGCGCTAAAAAATCCTTAATTCGTGCGTCTTGACCGAAGGCCTAAAACACTGCCTACCAGCAACAAACTGATTGTAACTGGCTCAGGAACTATGGTGTATTCGATTCTCGGCCCCGCTTCTGTCTCAATAGCATTCATCCAGATACCGCCGCCGCCACCAGTATAATCACGGTCAACATCCATGACCAGTCCAAGCGCTACGCCACTTTCCATTGCGCTCAGCACATTCCAACTAAGCCATGAGTTGTCGGTATCCTTGCCATAATACTGGGTATCAATCAGATCTCCGTCATTCGTTAATGGCCAAGCCAGCAACTGGAATTTCGTCGGCTGAGTAGGCCAGTTTGTAGCGCTGGTCCAATCATTATTCTTCCAAACACGGAATGCAGCCTGAGTAGTCCAAGGATCAGATGTCCAGCACCAGAAGCCAGTTGAGAAAATCTTCAAAGTAGCACTTTCAAAATATTCCCCAGGGGCAAGTGTCGGCATATCAAAACGAATATACGTGTGAGTAATTCTTTCGCCAGCGAACACCCCGTCCATCAGGGCCAACACAGTCGAAGTCTTACCCACTGTGTCTGCCTGATCCCAAGATGAAACACTTCCATCCAAGGTTGCATAAGCCACACCATCACCTACAGTAGCTTGGACAACATTCATTCCAAACATCGCCATCACAACAACACAAAAAACCACTACTACATTTTTCATACATTCCTCCGTTAAAAAAATGACTTTAAAAAATTACAGAAAGCAACACACCTTCTATTTCAACGCTTTCTCATTCACTCATGGTACTCTGCATAAATCTGAATGTAAAATACACTTGTCTTTCATACTTGTATTATATATTAAAACAAAAACAAAAGTCAAGAAAAAAATTATCATTATTTGTTTTTTTTGAGTTAGTCGATTGAATTGTAAGTTGTTTATTGACAAGCTGATACCTCTTGTACTGTTTTACATAAATGGATTTGCCCCAAAATTCTTTAAAAACTTTGCACACAAAGCCACGGATATATCGCAAATCGAATGCCAATCAGTTGAAATCCTCGGATTTCCGTTTTCACTTTGAGGGACAAATGCGTTTCCCTGCAGTGAACTGCATAAAGCGAAAGATTACCTCAAAACTATCCTTATGATATTTCCTCGTTCAAATACAATACATGCATACAATACCTGTATTATAATATTAAATAAAACAAAAGTCACGAAAAAAATTGTTATTAGTTTTTGAGGTAGCCGATTAAATTGTAAGTTATTATTGACAAGCTTACATCTCATACTGTTTTGTATGAATGGATTTACACGCTTTCTGTCCCCACTTATTCAGCCAAGGCGTTTTGCAACCTGATCGCCCAATTAGCCATTTTTCTTCTCATTCCATCGGCATCTACACTCGTCCACCGATCCCTATAGGCCTTTGCGTCGGACATCCATGGGATAGTCTCCATCTCTCGGTCGAGCCATAACTGGGCACGTCTCGCCAGGTCTCCGACTTTGCCGCCTTCAATGTTGCCCTCATCGATCAGCTTCCGCAGGGTTCTGAGATACCGGCTGTCGTCGATTCCCTCGCGAACTCCTTCGAGAGTCATTGTCGTTATGGTGGTGGGGTCGGCACCGTTTGGGTCGCGGTAGATGAAAACCGCATCCTTCAGTTCTCCTCTCAGGGAGAAATATCTGTCAGTATAGTAAGGCACCTTGCCGAGATCGCCTGCTGCCCATTCCCACTCCATTATGCCATCCATCTGCCCCTTTTCCGCAAGCAAAGTAAGCCTTCTGACGCCCCAGAAATCGGCTTCTCCGATGAACCAGGATATCCCGTAGAGTTTGCAGTCATGTTTGCCCGAGATTTTTCGCCAGGCTCGATTGGCTGCCGCGTTATTTAGGCAATGAGCCATGTGACAGATATCAAGGTCGATCCAGTCCTCGACGGGCTCAAACCACGAGAATGCGTAGAGAGTCGAGGCCGTCTGCATCTCCGGGGCAACCTTCTTGCTCAAGGAAAAGAGTATCTTCGCCTGTTCGGACTTCCAGCCCGGACCTACAGGCTCATCGACGTAATAGATGTGAAAGGATGGCCAGTTAGCCTCCAGTGAATGATTGTATATATTGCGCAGAACCTTGCCGAGTTTGTCAGCCATATCCTGTGGAAACTTGTCGGCTTCTAAATAAATGGCACTGAATCCTCGATCATCGACCCGTTGGGGGAAATCCTTCTCTGCCCCCACCGCCCGGATGACAAAGGTTGGGAGGTGGCTCATTGCGACGATGGGAGGATTTGGGAAACCGGCCTGCTTGTATAAATCCACGATCTTGTCGTAGTAGCCAAAGTCGATGTCCCACTCGCCTTTGTCGTTGAACTTAAGCCTGAGCGTTCCATTTTGTGCTTCGAGCATCAGAGATGTCAGGCCGAGTTTTCCACGCATGAACTTCATGTCCCGCAGTATCATCGACCAGTTCATCGCTTCTTGGGCAATGCTTGGCGTAAGGGGGTCCCAGTTAGGTCCCTGTGCATAGAGAACCATTCCCCAGTCCAGCGGCTGTGATAGCTTCAGCGGCAACACCTCGACCACAAACGGAATTTCCGTGGGTTCGGCATTCTGTGGGATGATCAGAACCTTGGTCTTATACAGCCCCGGCTGGGCGTTTTGGGGTACGTACACGCTCAGCCAAATCTGCAAGGTCTGCTCTGGCTGGGAAGCCGCCTCTCTTGCGGGTTCAAGCAGCCACGGGGTCATCTGATAGGCCTTGAACTCGGGATACAGGGTGTACCGCTGAATGACGGACTTGACCACCCGGACTTCGACAGCTTCGAAAGGTAGCATCTGGTTGGAATCCGTGACAAGCTGTCCAACTGAGAACCGAACCTTGCCTAAGTCGCGAATGGCATATATGCCAAAACTCGCAGGCTCATATTCGCCCGGGCAGGCAAAGATTGATAGACAATCGATACGCTCTTGTTTGCTTGGTTTCGTTTCGGGCAACATGCCAACACGGCCAGACTTGGAGAATACCACGTAACCCAAGTCAACTTCCATTGTAGTTGGAGAGAAGTCGGCCTCTTCCTTGGGCGTCTTGTCGAAGAATTCGTTCCCTTCAACGATGATGGACTTGCGGCCGTCTTGGTAGGTTCGTTCGAGCACCTCCTTTTCGAGCTGAATTTCGGTGTAGTCCTTGCCATCGACTTGTGCTTTTTCGGAAGCAGGAGCATGATTGGCTGGAAATATCAAACAGAAACAGAACAACAATGGCCAGAGAATTCCTTTAATGAACGTGAATGTACTGTGGAATTGTAAAGAGTAATTTAACATTGCATTAGTCTCCTTTACAGATAAGGGATAGTGGTTTCAGACGCAACATAAATGCGTTTGGAAACCTTCAAACTGATATTTAGAGGGTCTGTTGCACAATGTTTTCGAATCCAACCATTGGACTCGACGGCTACTTGTGGCATTGCCGCGAAGTTATATCTATTTATCTTTTAAGGTATTTTGTAACTCCATGATTAACTGAGCGATATCCTTCCGAACAATACAAGCACTATAATTTGACCATTCATAGCTGGCATTCGCCTCCTGAACCCATGGAATACGTTCCATTATCTTCACAAGTTTCTTTTCAGCCGCTTCGCCTATCGCTTTTTCATGTGAATCAAATGATATTTTTGTGTCTTCGATCGCCTTAACAGCGGTCCTGATGTAACGTGAGTCATCCGCACCTTCTCGCAGACCCAAAAAGGCCATACTATTAAACTTGCGTCCATCTGAAAACTCCGCAATCCATGGACCACCTTTCCAACTATATTTCAAAAAATAGTATGGCTCAAATTCTCCCTCCATTTTGCTTATCGGTGTTTCAAGCCAGAATCTCATCCCTTCCAATTTTCCTTTTTCTGCCAGCATCGCCATTTGCCGCACTTGCCATAATGTATCATATCCACCTATAAAGTCTATTCCATATAATTTGTTAACAGCTTCGTGCCAACGGCGATTTGAATCAGCATTAGCACAAGGGTGGATGTAATTAGCAATATCTAAATCCACATTCCCAAAGTATTTAAGGGATTCAAGTGTGTAAATAGTGCTGGCAGTTTGCAATTCCGGCGCACATTCTCTTGCAACCCCAAGCATAAATCTTGCTTTTTCACCAACAGGTATGCCTTTTAACGGTTCGTCCGCAAAATACACATAAAACGGAGGCCATTTCTGTTTGATTGAATAATCATATATACGACGTACAATCTTCTTTGAAAACTCGCGAATGTCATCAGGGATATCATCCGCTTTGATTCCGGGATTGCCTTCAGCAATTTTAAACTCCGCTGTCTTTCCTTTGGCTGCAGCAATGTCGCCAAAAAGGCTTTCCATCGAAATTATTGGAGGATCCACAAAACCGGCTTTTCGATAAATGCTCAACGACCTATCATATGCAGATAAATCTACCTTCCCATCCGGTTTGAAAATCGAATTGGGGTAAACCGGTTTGACAGTCGAATTGGGGCAAACAGTATAGGACATAACAACTCCTGTCACACCATACTGACGCAGAATCTTGAACGTGCTTAAAAGACCATTCTCATCTCTCGCCGAGGCATACGCAAAAATTCCCCATGGCATCGAAGGTGCAAGCTTCACGGGAAGAACTTTTAGATTGACCAGGAACTGACTTTCTCCGCCTTTTTCAGCATGAATTTTAATCGGTATTGTATAATCTCCCGATCGCGTATCTTCAGACACATTGATGTCAACCACAAATTCAAGATTCTGTTTTTCCGAAGAATTCGCAATATTTGTAAACTCAATCCATTTCGTTGTCCAGCGACATACAGTAGAACTGTAATCTGTTTGTTCAACGCTGGGGCGAACAACATAAACTGTATATGGCAAAATCCGGTCTTTTCCCATAACTTCCACTGATACCCTACCAATATCTCTTAATGGCCGCACGCAAAAAGTTACTGGCTCGGATTCCCCCGGACTTGCAAAGATATCTATTTCATTTTTGATTTCAGATGTGGCAGGACGATACTCCGGCAAAACACCATCTTGTTCTTTGGGGACAAAAACTACATATCCCCTTTTATAATCTTCACTATGATATTCAGGCTCCAGGTTAGCAGGCTCAGGTGAACGAATGAAGGTCAGAGGTTCATCTTTTTTCTTACCTCCATCCCTATCCTCAACAAACAATCTCACCGTACCATCAGAATACACCTTTTGAGTAACAAACGGCCAAATTTTCCTTTCGGAAACGACAATAGAAAGGCTTGCTTCTTTTTGAAAGCATTTACTATTTTCAGCTTTTACCTCAATCGATAGAATACCAAGAATAATGATGGCATTTGAAAGAAAACTGAATACCCTGGTCATAATAAACTCCTTTACGTCAACATTTTCTTTGAAAAATCATTTCGTGGTTAAGTTCGCGATCGTACAACAACACTGAAGTCAGGTCACCACCGCCTTTTATATTTTTCAATATACATCTACGATTCACTTTGTACTTTCCGAACTAAACTCCAACTCAACAGTTACTATCTTGTTTACGCCAGCATTGATTATAACACCGCCAGATGAATTAATAACCAGAGTACCCATGCGTTCTTCGTTCAGATTGGTTATATAAGCGTGCTGGGGTACAATCCAAGTTTTAATCTCGCCAGTTAATTGTTGACTTGTTGGGTTATAAACGCGTACTATAAGTGAATTCCTGTCTTCAGCTTTCTTAACGGCTGAGACTATCAAACCTTCGGGGTGTACGCATAAAAGGCTCGTTTCGGCAGGTAACTTGCCTTGTTTGTGTGCCGTTGTTTGTACTGCGGTTATCTCAACATTAAACTCTTCTGCTTGTCGATAAAGACCTCCGCGTTCCCAGTTTTCCTCATGCGGATAAATAGCATATTCGAATTCCAACATACCTTTACATTGCCCGCCGTGCTGTTGTGGATAGGACACCTCATTGCGCAGGTCTGTACAAATGAGATTTCGCACACTGCGAAACAGTGTAAGGGCTAGGGTGGAGCGATCATCATTCTGCGCCTCATATTCTGTCAGGCAGTTGTTCACTATTGCCAAACCATGCATCTCATCCGAAATATCTACAAAATGCTGTTGGGGAAGTGTCTGCATTTCGGGATAAAATAATCCCTCAGAATTCTTTTGCGGCACAATCGGTCGTTTATCAACTGCAAAATGACCTGATGCGCACGCATGCTCTGCTTTGATGCCGGTTGGGAACATCAAACGCAATCTGTGATCCGCAGCCGTATTATTGACATTGGTCTTAATATCAACTCTTTTGGAACCGCGTTTAAGCGTAATGTGTGAGGTAATGCATAATTCAACATTCTGATCTGCTCTTCTGCTTTCACCCCTGATTCCATACTCTGGCCTGTGAGCAAATGCTGGCACTTCCATTTTTACTTCAACCAGTAAAGTGCTGACAAGATCACCATTTTGCTCACAGCTTATATTTGCCTTTGCTCCGAGACTGCTGCATATCTTACTTTGATATGTTGGGTAATACGACCAGTAGTCTCCAATATCCCCAGCGTCTTCAAAATAATGAAGACCTGAATACGAACGGCCATTGGCCTTATCAAAAATGCTCAACGTGCCATTTTCGTCAATGCTTACCTTGAGATACTCATTTTCGAGCGTATTTACGGCTTTCGAGAGTTCATTACCTGAACTCTCTCTCATCGGCGGCCACACCATCGCCTTTCGGTAGAATTTCTTTTTCGTGGAGATCCGAAATATTTTATGTGATAAAGCGGCTACCTCTCCACTATCAATGTAACATGTATGCCGATCCACATAATATGGCCATGGCCTTGAGTTAAGGTCATGAACAGCAACAATAGCTTCTTGTCGCGATATTGTCTGCACTGTTATCTCATTGCCCTGCGAATCTTTCAAGACTATATCCCAAGCATCCCATTGCCGCGGCGTATCAATACAAACCAAAATAACATCGCGAACAGAGTAAGGCAGTGGATTAAACACAACAAGAACATTTTCATTCTCTTCACAATGTGAAAAATCGGTCTGTTTTATGATTTCGGCCGTGAGCTGCTCGTATACAACTTCACTGATTTCTAACGCCTGATCCAATCTGTTTAAGGTGTCGTTTGCTGTCTTATCCTGCGTTACACCGTTTATGGAGTCATGCGGATGCGATTGGAAAATATATTTCCAAGCCAGATCAAGGAACACCTTGGGATATTCACCGCCAAGCATCAACAACATCGAAGCCAACGGTTCTGTTTTACGCAGGATTATGTTCTGTACCTTTTTATTGAGTTGTTTGATCACAATGCGCGAGGCCAAGGCATTTGCTGAACAAAAACAGGGTGGGCCATCCCGCAATTCACCCTTAATAGTTCTTACGGTAGCCGGATCGAGTTGCTCTGTTACAGCGGCAATATAATCCTCAAGCCGGGAGTGTACAAATTTCTTATCATCGAAGCATTTGTTTAAATCGGCAATAATCTTGGTTATATCAGGCTGCGGAGTTGAAAAATCACATCCACTTAGAAATAAACGCCTGCTTTGGACAACTGTGGCATTGGTACCGTTCCATGCCTGAAGCATCTGTTCCTTGAGTTTCTGCGGATGATACGAATCCTTATTTTGAATTACAAAATAATCATCGTAGCGTTTTTCAAAATTAGCCTGGTGACTGGCAATACCTGCAATGGTAGGATCAAAGACATAATCTTCAGATAACCAGTCTACACCAAATTTCAATGGAATATATACTCTATGAAAGAAATTAGCGCGAGCAAGTTCTCCTAGTCTGGTGGTCAAAACTTTTGTTCCATCAGGGGATTCCCAGAAAAATTCACTTTCAGGAGCACGCTCTTCAGAAACTTTTTTCGCTGTAATAATGAAATCGAAACCGAAGCCCTTATATATCTGTGGGAACTGGGCAGTCTGTCCCCAACCAAAAGTCGTGTACCCAACCTTGAGGCAATTCCCGAATTCCTGACTGAGCCTTATACCTTTGAGCAAATTTCGAACAAGGCATTCGCCGTCAACGGGATAAAGGTCCGGGAGCGTATACCACGGCCCGATAGCTATCCTGCCATCTTTCACAAGTTTTTTTATCCTGTCTCTACTATCTGGCCTCACCTCGAGGTAATCCTCGATAGGTGCAAATTGACCATCTAAGATAAAACTTTTATAAGCCGGATTTGTCTCAAGAATATTAAGCAGCTGATCCATGAACTCAACCAGCAATGTTCTGGTTTTCCACATCGGATATCGCCATTCGCGATCCCAATGCGTATGCGGCACAACATACCCAATAAACTTCTGATCATCTTTCATTTTATTAGTCCAAAATCTATTTTTCAATTTTGCTCTTTATTGTCAACTTGTTCGTCTTCCTTAATCACTCTTCCATTGTCTTTGTCATTTCTTACCTGCGTACGCAAGGTATGCACCATGTACTTGAGGTCAACCATTCCTCCGGTTATGAACCATACCGTTATTATTAAGCCCGCAACGAAATGGAATATAATATAAATATGCCAGAATTTGGCCCAACTGTCGGTCGTGACTTGTACAAACATGCTGTAGATAGAACCAAAAATAAAAATGGCTGAAAACACTATCGTCCACAGAATTGCACCGACGTAGATACACTTGTCAGCTACTGAAAATTCCGGCCCCATGCCCAAAACTTTACAAAATCTTGTTGTTTCCAACTTTTCTGGCTGCGATTCCTCTGGGTCAGCATAGATTCCACGATGGAGCATCCGATCGAGATTAAATTCCTTTTTCTTTCCACCCAACAGCGACACCAATATATAGACCGCTATCGATGAGATACCGGCAATGAACATTACCCAAGTACCGTTGAGCGAAAATTTGGGATAAATCTGACTGATCACAACTCCAGAAACCGCCAGTATTGAACCTACGATCATCGCACTCCATGCACCGGCTGTTGTGCCTCTCTTCCAGTATAAACCACCAATAATAACCGATCCTGCACCACCAAGGAAAATTGCCGCCGTAACATTGAAGAACATCATTATGTAATCTGTTTGACGGAAGAGAAGACTAAAGATGAAAATAAAAACTGCGACCCCCACAATTGACCAGCGGAGCAAACTTAAATGCTGCCGCGGTGTTAATGGTTTTTTTCTTAAAGGCATGACCACATCCTGAATGAAAATACTTCCCCAAGAATGGAGATAAGATTCATGATTGCCTATAAAAGCCGCCACCATTAAAGCACACATTGCCCCCATTATTCCTGTTGGCAAATAATATCGCATGGCGACTGGAACCGTCATCTGTTTTTGTATCATTTCATTATCAATACCGGCCAACGCATCATTGGCAAGTGCGGCCTTGGCTGCAAAATCGGGGTGATGCATAAACGTATAGGCACTCAGAGCCAGCAACAAGACAAACAAGCTGGGAACTACCAGACGCCATGCTCCTAAAACATTTGACATTCGGGCTTCATGTGGATTACGGGCAGAGGCGTTGTACGCCTGAGTCCCCTGCCATGCCATAGCAAGATAGATAGGCATGAATACGCACACTATCATAAAGTAGGGTATATCAAAATCGGGCGTATTACTCATGTCAAATGGATTCAAAAGAGACGCGCCATCCGGTGCGATTTGTAAGCCCGTCAACACTTGTTTCCATGAAAATGTTATTAAGATGGCCGCCATCACTACAACAAACAAGATCATACCAAGGATTCCCTGCACAAAATCCGTTATGATAACCGCCACTTGGCCACCAGCCAGTGCAAAGAATACCGAGATAGACACTAAGAGTAGCATCGTTATAAAATATGTCGAGATTTCCATTCCTACAACAGGAATAGTGATATCGGTCGGAAGATTGCAAAAATAAATGAAAAATCTCGACCCAACCGCCGGAAATATCCCGAAGTTAATTACACCCGAAATAAAGGCCAATAATCCGCCAAAAATACGAAAGCTCCTGCTGTAACGAGCTTCAAAGAATTGTGCCAACGTCAGGACGCGTGTTTGGCGGTAGCGGTATATTACCCAGCCAGAAAGCGATATGATTAATCCTACCGGCAATAGCATCAGGCTCCACCAAACGGCCGAAAACCCCGATTGGTAGTACACCTCAAAATTTGCCACAATGGTAATGGCGCCGAGATAGACCATATTGCCTGAAACTGCGAGCAGGTATCGTCCCGCACACCGTCCTGCTGCTAGAAAATCTGCCACACTGCGCATTAATCCCATGGTGCCTATAGCAGTCAGGGTCAGGAAAGAGCACATCACAATAACTATAGACCAATCAATCCAATGCATGCTATTATTTCCCTTTTAAAGTTTATTGTCATAATGAATCAAGAGAACCCCTGATGATTTTTACAAGGGATTCAGTTTGCACTTTTAAAACATTAACAGCCTTTTGGCCGCTAACAGCAAGATTCGCCATGAAAAACTCATAGTCAGGCAGAGAAAATGCAGGGTCGCTGATATGACTGTCAATAATAGTCTTGGTAGGAACATATTCCACTCTGGGCTTTACGCCCAAAGCCTCACCAATGGCTGCTAAATAGCTTTCATGCGTAGCATTCCATGAAATTGCATTAAAAATCTGCCCTCGACTCTTGTCAGGCTGCAAAACCGCTTGTGCAAAAATCTCCGCGACATCCTCAACATAGGTAGCACTGATAGCCACGTCGGTTTGTTCGGATACCTGCACCACCTTGCCGTCGCGTATCTGCCTAAAGAAAGTCGGATTACGCAGCCCCCACAATTCGAGCGGTATCATGCCCTTGCCCAAAATAACACCGGGGCGAATAATAGTCACAGGAAAATGTTTCAGATTGTGCAATGCCATTGCCTGCTCATCCGAATGTTTCTTGGCAATAAATGCCCCGCCGAATTTTTCAATGGCGTATGTTGGGGCGTCTTCACTAACCGGAATCTTCCCGGTAGGCACATAGACCCCTGCGGAACTGCAGTGCAGATAATGTAAAACATGCCCCCCAAATATCTGGTAATTCTGTTTTATCAGATTCGGGTCGGGATGCACATTAATAACCACATCTGGCTGGACTTCCTTTAACGCAAGCCGGCACACCGCTTCATCACGGGTATCGCCCAAGCGATGCGCAATATCAGCATTCATGTACCGAACAAATCGTTCATCCATGGACATGTGAACCACGGTTACTTTTTCACCATAGTTGCTCAATTTGTTAGCGATGCAATGTCCGAGCCAGCCGGCTCCTGCCAACATTAATACTTTTCTCATTTGTTTACCTTTCTTTATAATACGTGAATCATAGGCTTTAAGCAGGTCAGAGTTTGCCGAACTGCAATATCAGGATCAGGTTGAGGAATTATCTCTGCGGAAAGATACCCGACAAAACCGGCTTTTTCCAATGCAGCGATAATTTTTGAAAAATCAAGATGACCAAAACCTGGCGCCCATCTATTACTATCTGCCACATGCACATGACCGATATAGGCGGCGTAATTCCGAATAGTTTCTTCTATCGAAACCTCCTCAATATTCATATGAAAGCTGTCAAGCAATAATTGAAAGTTGGGAAAAGACAGCTCCTTAATCAGCTCAACAGCTTCTCCGGCGGTATTTATCAGATTGGTTTCATACCGATTAAGAGGTTCGATTACCACTGTCGTGTCATTCTTCGCGGCGTATGTAAGACACTGCACAAAACACTCTTTCATCCATCCCAGGCATTGTGATTTATCCATATCGGCTTCAACATTGCCTCGTAGCAGCCCTATTATCACTTTGGCACCAAAGCGTGAGGCTAAATCGATATGTTGTTTAACCCGTGCAACTGCCTGACATCTTACAGATTCTGCGGGATGAGAAAAACT
This sequence comes from Planctomycetaceae bacterium, assembly GCA_021371795.1. Classification (NCBI taxonomy): domain Bacteria; kingdom Pseudomonadati; phylum Planctomycetota; class Planctomycetia; order Planctomycetales; family Planctomycetaceae; species Planctomycetaceae bacterium. The sequence continues at coordinate 375,196 of JAJFVK010000013.1, forward strand.
TAAACCTTCCTGCAAATAAGCCTGCCCTGTCCCAAGTGCCACCAACTCCAGCCTATATTCCTGCAGCAAATAAACCAATTGGTCATAATCAACATCAGCAGGATTTCGTATTGCTAACTCAACACCATCGTAACCAAGCTGCGAGGCATTTTTCAAACCAGCCTCAAAATCACCCTTATAGGCCAACGCGGAAAAATCTGTCGGGTGCGTGGATATTACTATACTCAACTTCATAAAAGCTCCCTACTGACAATACTTTTACATTCCTACCTTAGGCAATCCATATACCGACTTCCAGCCAGGACTCATTGGTTCCTGTAAGTATGGTTTCATCTCCTTTGCCGTTCGCAAGGTAACTTCTTCCACTGGCGGTACCTGACCGGGAGGAAAGACTTCCAAAATTTCTTCCACCAATAGTCTGATGTAGCTAAGAATTGCTGCCAAGGGGCGTTTTGCCTTTTCAGCCGTAGCCAACGTAGGTTTGCCTACAACTCCTTCAGGCGTCCCTGCAATTTCTATTGGTGCATGTCCTTCACACTCGGACCATCTACTCGGCCTGCCATAGGCGTCAACCGAAGTATCCATATGGCCAATCGGCAAGTACGATCGCGATTCTGTATCCACAGCATGGTTCATATGTACCATATCCGGAAATAACAAAAGCCCAAGAGATGTTTCCGACTCGTCGGCATGAACAAACGTCGTATCAAACTTACCGCCATGCTCTTTGGTTCTGAAAAATTCACGCACCGCGCGATGCCAGTCAATTACACGATAAATACCAGGTAACTGGTACCTCTTACAGAATCTTTGCATGGCAGCTTCAAGCACCCATAACTGACCGTGGTTATTAACAATAATCTGCTTGCGAAATCCATCGTTCCACAATCCCAGCATCACATCATTGAGCAGCTCTATCGCCACTTCTTCGCGTACAATCACCGTCCCGGGCATACCGATATGATGATAGGGATGGCATCCATACATCAGAGGAGGCAACGCTATATTGACAGCTTTCCCTTGTTTGGCAGTATATCTTCGCACTCCCTCGCAAATACCGGTTACAAACAACGTGTCCATAGCACTGATGGTATGTTCCCCATGATTTTCTGTACATCCCACGGGTATCAATACAATATCATTTTTTCTGCGATTAGCCGCTATCTCATGGCGAACGGTAGTCTGAATATAAGAACCGGGTTTGGTCCACTCCGGCGGAGATGGTATACCATATTCTGCCAGAATAGCATCAATTTGTGAATCGCTGGCTTCCCATATATCCTTCTTCATTCGGCCTACTGTATTATTCTCAAAAAACAAATCAGGCTGATTGGTTGATAATCGTTTTTTGTTATCCATTGATCAATTCTCCATATTTTACACAGTAATATTTTTTTAAGGCTCTATAACCACTTTCATCGTATCCAGCTCAACTGATTTTTTCAGTCCAGCCTCGGCCTCATCTATTTTGTAGCGATGAGTAACAACTTTATCGAAAGGAAACATCTTCGAATATTTATCCATCAGTTTCAATACCGGCCCATAATGCGTAAACGGATGGTTGCTGACTCCGATAAGCCGGACGTTTTTGGCGCACAGATATCGATTAACATTTAATTCCACTGTGCCGGTATCTACAAAATTGCCTGCTTCTATGTATGTTCCTCCCTTGCGAAGCATCTCAAGCCCTTCGACAAGAGCTTGCGGCGAACCTGTACATTCAACAACTATATCCGCACCGCGACCATGTGTCTTCTCCTTCACTATTGCAATTCTTTCCTCTCTTGAACTACTACCAAAATTCAGCAAGTAATCAGCTCCGAAGTCTTTCGCCATATTAAGGCGAAAATCACTCTTATCGATTGCTATTATATCCCCTGCGCCAAGAATCCTGCTTTTCAACAGGCAGCCAAGCCCCATAGGCCCTACTCCCTGTACCACCACTGTATCGCCTGCCCCGAATCCCTCGTTGGCCAGCGAGTAAACCTCTTTGGCTCTGTCAACAGCATAACTTACCGTAAACAGCTCCGTCAAAACTGCAACCTCAGGTTTCATGCCATCAGGAACTTTATACACAAATGTCTCTGGCATAAGATACATGTACTCTGCCCATCCACCAAAAAGATACGGAGACTGCATGCTTGAATATGCATTTCCATACGCCTTTATGTGTTCACACCACGGATAACCGAATGTGTTGCGACAGTACCAGCATTTGCCGCAAATAATATCAGGACACATCGTTATCCGATCGCCAACTTTCAGTTCCTGTCCATAAAAATCAAATTTCTTTCCAGACTTCTGACATATCTCTTCGATTATGCATACGTTCTCATGTCCAGGAATAATTGGAAATGGCGTATCTGTCTCAGCAGGTGTACCCGCGTATTGCTTGCTTCTGCCTTCAAAAGTATGTTTGTCAGTCCCGCAAACGCCGGACATTTCCATTCTGACAATCATAGACCCTTCTTCATGCAGTACTGGATATGGAAACTTCTGGATCTCGATTCTACCCGGCCCGGTCATCACCGCAGCCTTTACTTTGTTATGACTCATAATAACCTCAAAAAATATTTTGTAGTTTTATACTAATCACTCTGAAAAATCATGTCTTTGTCCAAAGACAACAAAAGTTAGTACTACAAGTCATCTCAAAACCATCTTTTTGACGTTTTCAAGGCCATAAAGGCGTTTTTTGAGGTTTTGAGATAGGCTCTATTAATTACAAACAGCTCAATACACAAGTACAAGTAATAATACCAATTAGTGTTACTGAACCATTGTAATCTTGCATTCCGTCCTGTCGGTGCGTAATGATATAATATTTTCAGGAACCTGTTCCAATGTTATCTTTTTCGTAATAATGGGGGTCATATCCATGCCTGAGGCCATGGTGGAGATCACAGATGCAAATATCCCATGGCCGGAATGTCCCTGTGCACCAACAATTGATGCCCTACGAACCTGAAATACTTCACCAGTTACAGGAATCTTATAATCTGCTCTGGCCACAATAACCACAACAGCATTCAATGTTCGTCCATTCCAGATACATTCTTCAATTCCGCCGAATACCTGATGAGGGAGTCCAGTCGCTTCAAGATAAAGATCCGCTCCCGTGCCATTGGTAAGTTTGAGCACTTTTTGTGCGAAATCTTCTTTGGCAGGATTAACCGTAGCCGTAGCCCCCATTTTTATACCCATTTCCAGCCGTTCGGTTTGTGTCTCAGACAGAATTACGTTTGCCGCTCCTGCCCGCTTCAAAATGGCAATCGCCGCCATTCCTATGGGGCCGCCGCCAAGTATGACTACATTTTGCCCAGGTCTAATGCCGCCGCCCCTCTCGATAACCGCATGATACGCCACAGATGTTGGCTCAACCAGACTACCGGCCAGAAAGATATCGTCTCCACTGTACATTTTCTCAAGCTGGCTTAAATTCCAAAGATATCTCGCATCAACTGCTATGTACTTTGTATATGCCCCATCAATGGAAAAGCCTATTTCCTTAAGAAGTTCGCAGTGATTAGGATAACCATCTGCGCAAGGCTTACACACCGAACACCATACCATTTCTTCAGAACAAACTTTCTCTCCTCCTTTATACGGCTTCCCTGTATCCTTATCTATAGCATTTTTGCCTGCCTCAACAACAACACCGGCGAATTCATGACCAAGCGTAACTGGAAAAGCAGTTAATCCAGGGTAGAGAATGTAATTATTGTCATCAGGCTGGGCCATGTGTACATCACTACCACAGATGCCACAGGCTTTCACTTCAATCAGAACTTCAGTATCCAAAATTTGTGGCTTACTCTTTTCGATAATCTTCAACCTTGGGTTCTTCCAGACCTTGCTGCCAAGATAAGTCAATTTCCCATCAACATCTTTTGAACCGAGGCTGAAGCCTGCTTTTGGTTCCCAATCTGCATACAAAACCACTGCTTTCATAAATCCCTTTCTTTCCCATGTGAGACTACACTAGGGTTACTCGCTTTGACCGTGATACCTTGACAAAATAGCCGCTATCTTCCGCCTACTTTCTGAACCACCCTGTGCTCCTGAAGCATTCGCTGTTCAATCTCAAAAAGCATATCTCTTGCAGCATGCAGATTTTCCAGTGGTGCCCAGGTATAACCAAAAATGCAATAGGCTGTTGATCCTACTTTGTCAAACATTTTGATTTGCGATCGCACATCATCAGGACCACATGGTGAAACTGCATGTACATCACCGCCGCGGAATTCACAGCGATCACCCACTGCCTCTTTGTCAATCATGTGCATATAATACTTCTCATCAGCGCTCATGCCCGAACTGCCGCTGATGCCATCAAGTACAGTTGCCAGATCTCTCATGCTTGTACCATATATCCATCCATAGTGGCGAAATCTCTGAAAATTGCTTCCCACCGATGGATCTAATCCGGCGCCAACTGTAATATGAGGAGCTTCGGCTTTAAGCAGTTCCTTGACACGTCTTGCTGCTTCCACCATCGTTTGAATCTTGAAACGACACCACTGGTAAACCTCCGGCTCTTCCAACAACAGACGGGCAAGTCCCGCTTCGCCTTTGAAAAACCCTTTCTGTCCCAGTCTCATAGTTACTGACGCATCCCGCTTAAGACAGCCATCGGCCAATACTTGTATCCTGTCTTTGATGTTTTTCCAGTCATAACCCCACGCATGAGCCTGCCTGGCACAATGTTCGCAAAAACAGGGTGCGTTTAACAATAAAAATTGTGGATCAATATCCGCAGCCCATTCCTGCCCGTTATTTATCGAGGTGTACCATCCTTCGCCATAACATCCACCAGCCCAGTATTCGATGCCGAACTTGTCTAATCCTATCGATGAGATATCATAATGGCGGATTATTTGCCGAACTGTACCTAAATAATAACCTATCACATCAGGATGGTTAGGGCACAAACCGTGTTTTTGCCGTCCGCCAAAAATGTCTATCGGAGTACACTCCGGGTATTTCCTTGCTAAGTAAGGATTCTTGAACACTGGAAACCATACAGACATATTCATCTTGCGTTTCTTGCATGCTTGAGACAAAACCGCCAAAGACTCAAACCCTTCCAGCAGTGGGTCTTTGGAACGATCTGGTTTTATCTTTGTGTCCTTATAACAATCCAAGTCTGGGGTAACAAAAAACCTGCCATCTTCGGGAAAATACCGTCTGATCTTCTTGTTGTGCGGCATTACACCTCCCCACCAAAACGCCGCTGCCTCTTCCCAATAATAGCAAATTGGCGAAAAAATCGCATTAGCCCCTATATGCTCAATTGCTCCATCAAGAAAACGATCAACACCCTCTTCCAAAAGATCCCACGGATATGCCGGGGTCGAAACTGTAAAAGCCTTAATCATTGGACACACTGTTGTATTACTCCTTAAATATCAAACAACGAACGAGGAACACAAAACGTCATCACTATAAACATAATACCTGTATATTAGTCATGTGCAATATACTATCACATACGAAGACAAGCGTCAAGCAATAATTCTTTTTTTGTCGTTCACTTTTTTAAAGCCTAATCGGGAATATTCTACCAATAAAAAGTATAAAATTGCAACACACTACGATAGAAGAGGTTAAGCAACGCAAGCAATAATCAAATTGGCAATCCCTCTTTTATTTATACATGTTTTTTCTTGACACAAACACCTTTTGTATGTAGAATTACAAATTAAACAGGTATGATGTTAAGGTGTATTTTGCAAATGGTATTATGGAATTAGTTAAACAAAAAAAACAAGTTCAAAATTGTCCCGTATATCAGCCTCTGGTTGAAAATCTCATGACCAAAATCGACAGTGGTCAGCTGAAAGAAGGGCAGCAAATTCCTTCAGAAGCTGAACTTGCCACGAAATACCGCATTTCACGAAGCTCTATTCGGCAGGGGCTTAACCAATTGGTAAAATTGGGAAAAATCCAGAAAATCGGCGGAAAAGGTACTTATGTACGGACTATAAATAAATTCAGACCTGCTAATTTAATTGGCTCCAGCAACAAGGCCATAAGTCTCATTGTTCCAAGTATCGATGACCGTTTTGTCGCAAAAATACACACGGGTATCGTACAGGTGCTGGAAAACACCGATTTCAATCTAAGTATCCGCAGTTCCGAAAACACCACAAAACTTGAAGCTGCTAATCTGAATCAAAGTATTGACCACGACAGTCTCGGCATAATTCTCCTGCCTTTGTGGGGACTCGATAATGCCGCACAAGTCGAAAATCTTAATGAACAAGGCGTTCCAATAGTGCTTGTGGACCGCAGTATCCCCAATTTGAGTCTTGATTGTGTATCCACGGACAATTTCCGAGGCGCAATTATCGCCATTGACTATCTTGTAAAAATGGGGCATCGTAAAATCGGTATGATACGCGGCGTATCCAATTCCGCAAATGATGGCAGGTATAACGGTTACTGTGCCGGTTTACAAAAGCACGGCATTCCTTTCGATGAATCTTTGGTAGTTGAACAGGAGTATTACGACCATGGTCATGAACCCGTAACTGGCGGACAACATGAGATGACCGCGATTTTGGAACAGGCCGTTCGGCCTACCGCGGTATTTGTCTGCAACGATGTTCTGGCGTTCGGAGCTGAACAGGCCGCTATAAAAATGGGGTTTAAAGTGCCAGACGATATTTCAATTATCGGTTTTGATGATTTGCGACATGCATACCTTGCCCCAGTACCTTTAACGACCATCCATCAGCCCGCGGTTGAAATTGGACAAACCGCCGCACAGCTTTTGCTTGAAAACATCAAGACACTGACTTCAGGTATAAAACAAAAGGTACAAAAAATTGAGTTTATTCCTCATCTGGTGGTACGCCAATCTGTCTGTCAAATTCAGCCACAGTAAATTCGTTGTCAAAGATCAAAACTTCAGATATGGCAAATCAAGACATAGCTCTGCGAATGCATCACGCGAGGTAAATCGCCAAGGATTTCACCGACAGCGATGAGATTATTTTCAACAATGTCAACATGGTCGGTCTGGCCGAGCAAATCATCGATATCCTGGTTATGACTGATAAATATCGGTCTCGATGAACTGCCTGTACTCAACCCCTGCAGGTCAATGACCACAGGATATTTCCAGCCATCAAGTGCCATCGGACCACCGGTATATGCAGTCATTGAAAAACGCCTGTTCTTGGGTTTTTCATTTTCACCAATTGCCTCTGCTGCTTCGATTGAAAAATTTGCTGTTAAATTTAATTTACTATTCTTCATCTTCGTTTGTCTCCATAATTGAAGTTGTTTGTTTTTCTGGTGAAATTCCAAGCTCATTCATAAGCTGTTTTTCTCTGGCGCGCTGGCGAAGCTCTACTTCCCAGTCCTTGCCCTGCTTTGCATATTCATCTGCCAAAGTTGTAGTATGATTAGCTAAACGCATTTGCTGTGCTTTTGCCTCTTTGGCTGGATCGACATGCTCTGTGCCATCCCAGAACCATTGATGTGAATAATGCCGCATAGTCCGCCAGTTCAGCGGCAAATAGTCCGAGATTAAAATCGCCTCATTGAGCCATGCCTGAAGAATACGGTCTAAATATGACAAGTGCCTATGTCCGCCTGATCTACCCTGATACTCTTGTAATATGTCTGATGGTCAAGCCGGCCTGAGGCATAGTTGTAACCCGATGAATTACATGCTGCGATATTAAATGGCATATTCAGACAGCGGGCTATCTCATTTAGAATCTGATTTTTAAATTCACCATAAGTTGTAGTTGGCTGATGTGCCTCTATCTGACCCAACTTCCAGCCATCAGGAAGAGTTGTTGCCATTCGTTTTTCAAGCTGAACAACATCCATCGGCTCTAAATTAGCTGCCTCACCATTTGCCGGACTGTCCGTATAAAGCACGGCTGCAAAATCAGCGGCTGTTTCAGCGGCGGCAATAACAGCCAATGTATATCTTCTCAATTGGGCAAAAAGCGGCAACGCAGGAGTGATTTCCGGAATGCCCCTGCTTTGGCCGGGCCTGTCTACCCTGAACCAATGAATCATTGACTCGGCATCAATAGTGTTATATTCACAAAAAGCTGTACTCGACATTGAGCCGGGATGGTTTTTGAGAACGAAATAGCCGGCAGGATTGCCAAAAGAATCGAATTCGATTCCATCTACCTGATTGTTTGACATGTAGTTTTTTGACCACGGCGTTGAAATCTGGTCTGCTTCGATTAATCTTAAATCAAGTTTTACCGGAGAATTTAGATTACGGTTGACTGAAAGTATTCCGAATGCTTCACCATCAGATGCTCTTGCCATTCGCATAGTACGAAGTTTTTGAGCGAGGCGGATTTGTGAAGCCCAGTTCATAAACTCTGTTTCAATGATGCCGTTACCATAATCATCATCGGTCAGCATCTGGAGCCGTGGCCCTGTGCCAACAACATCATTGGCAAGCGTAGTAACTATGCCGCGAGCATAACTGTTATTGGCAACTTCGTAGCGAGAGCGGTTACGAAGAGTTTTGCGGACATCAGGGCTTGCAGCGCTATCAGCAGAAAGCGAATCTGCATTTAACCAGTGGCGATGATTATCAGTTGTGGTCTGGGCAGCATCAAACCTCGCCCGCAGGATACGTCCTGCCGACTGAAAGGTCTTTTGCTTTTTATTTTTACCAAACCACCACATTATTCTGCTCCTGGAGGTGATAATTTTGAGAATTTAATACCAAGACCTTTTCTCTGGGTCGCATTCTTACTTGCCAGGTATTTATCCGCCGCAATCTGGTCTGCCAGCGGATGCTGCTCGACGGAAACCCCGTCGCTGGAAACTTTTGCGGGGCCGGATGCGTTATCCTTTATTTTTTCTTCTAAATTTTCAGTCATAATTGCGGGAGAAGGATTCGAACCTTCATCTTCCAGGATATGAACCTGCCCGAGCTGCCATTGCTCTATCCCGCCAAAGCAACTAAATACACGAATACAAAAAAACAAGCCGTCCGGGTGTTCGGCCCCGAACGGCTTTTATATTTTCTGGATTACCTGCGAGGATCAGTCGCAAGCTACCCGCGTTATTTAGTTGTCAAGTTTGATTATGACATGTGGAAATCGGTATGCAATAGTGATATCTTAAAGAATGGAAATTGTTACATATGTAGACTTTTTTGGGCATATCCCGCATAATTCGTATATATGAATTTGACATATTTTGCTAACGGCAGAGGGTTATTGCCAAATCCCGGTATTTAGTAAAAAACAATAGTTGCAATAAGCATATAATTCCAATCATTCTTTGACATACAATCCCTAACCCGGCATAGCCGGAACCAAAAAAGTTAAAATTATTCTTTACGCTGCCAGACATTTCTCCGACAATCCTTCACTTTCAAAAATCATATACGGAGAATTTGAACGATGCAGAACTTTATTGAGCGGCATAGAACTAAAATCAAGGGAGTCATCTCCTGTTTTGATAGAATCGTACTTACAGGCACAATACCCGGCATCTGCTATGCGCAAGGCATGAGTACGTTTTTGACCGCAAAAAACATTCGTATATTTGACTTTACTAAATGGGCTGAACCGCTCCGCGAAGAAATTCGTTCCAATGCTGAAAAAATCGCAACTGATAACGGCCTCAAAATTGACTTTATCCACAAAAAGAATTTCCGAAAAGAAGACCGGATCAGCGATATTATCGCACAACGCGGAACTCATCCAGGACTGGTACACATCTACTCGGCGATGGAAACCTGCACCGCCTATGAACCCTGGCATGACAAAAACACTCACAAAACCTTTCTTAGGACTGTTGGCGGCAAGTGTCTGCATTATTACTTTTACTTTATTAATGCTGATTTGGGACTGTGTTATCTTCGAGTGCCCACATGGGCGCCGTTCCGGCTGCAATTCTATTTTAATGGACATAATCTGCTCGCATCGGCGCTCAATAGAAAAAAGATTGATTTTCAAATGCTTGATAATGTCTTTGTGCAAATTGACGATTTTGATAAAGCTCAAAAACTTGCTGACGACATCAATGTCAAACGTATTCATCGGCAACTGGATGGAATCGTTAAACAATACTGTCCGATCATTCGTCATTTTGCCGACAACTGCCACTGGAGTTTTATGCAGGTCGAATACGCCACTGATATAATCTTCAAGCATAAAAATGACCTCAAACCGATCTACGACGAAATTGTTCGCACTGCTATTCACTCGGTTAAGCCCGAGAATATAGAATATCGCCACATTCCTTGGCCGTAAACTTCATGGCGGCTACGAGGATGAAATGGGCAATAACTTTAACACGAGAATCGAGGGAACTTGCATTAAACATCGGATTGGCAAAGTTGCCGTCAAGATGTATGACAAGTTTGGTCTGGCTCTTCGAGTTGAAACTGTAACCAATGATGTCTCTTTCTTTAACACCACCGAAGGGTGCAACACAGGGACGGCACATGGGAAATGAAAGAAGCGCCGTTGAAAAAATCCATTTACAGTATGCCTCTGCTTGTCGAGCTGATGAAAGCATCCAATCGCAGATATCTTGAGTTTATCTCTGCTATTGATGATCCTTCCGGCGGAATCAAAGACCTCAATAAGATATCCGGCTCGGTCAAAGACGGCCGGCGAAGTTATCGAGGATTCAATCTCTTTGACGACAATGACCTTGAACTGTTCAGTGCTGTTATTCGCTGAGAGTTTAATATCAGCGGATTCAGTAATCGTTGCCTGCGTAAAGTTGTCAAGGGTAAAAAGGGTCATCAGGTATCCAGACTTCTTAAGAGACTGCGAAACCACGGCCTGATTAAGAAAATCGCCAATACATACAAATACTATCTGACTGCTTTGGGACGCAGAGTTACTGCAACGGCTTTGAAACTGCGCGAGATGTATATTATCCCATCCTTGAGAGGCGTCATTGTCAGATGATTTATATTTTATGGTTCATCCGGTTAATGCGTAGGTGGCCTTGTGCAGGTGCAGGATTCGGAGCTTTAGATATTCATCATCTCGGTAGCCGCAGGCTTGCCGTTGTAACATCCCGATCTTGCGATTCATCACCTCCAGTTTGCCAGTGCTGATCGGATGTTTATACCAGTTCAAAATAAACGGCTTCCATAACATTAAC
>JAJFVK010000014.1 GCA_021371795.1 Planctomycetaceae bacterium
TCGCCGTTTTTAGCTTGCAAACGCAGTTACGCAGTTATGTTCAAAAGCGATTTCAAATCGATTCCATTAAATTGTCTTTATAACATACTTTATTAAAGACACTTATAACTTTTTTTATATCTGTCAATGGGACAGTAGTGATTTTAAATATTAAATTCTAAATCTTATAATGCGTCCGATAACTCTCTTGTTCATATAAAATCGATTATTTTTAAAAATTTTTAAGGATATTATTGGCTCGTCCGATAATTTTATTAAAGTACGAGCTAAGTGTTTACCGATTAATGACATATTATCATTTTGGTGAAATTTTTTTTGGTGGGATGTAAAATTAAAAAAAACTGGATATACATCAATGATGTTAAATAATGTCATCACAGTCGGCAAAGATTCACAACTACTGCAGTTGGCTGGTCAATTTGGCCGTGAGGTTTTTTCCGCAGAAGACATTAACGAAGCACTGGACATTGTAAAAAGGGCGAATCCTGAATTAATCATTTTTAGTAGCCAGTTTGACGTTGTCGATGTGAGAAAAATTATCGGCGTTCTGAATAAGAAATCGAATTCCTGTATTGTTTACGTTGGCAATGATGTGTCCGGCAATTCTTCGCAGGCGTTTCTTGACGCTGGCGCAAATTATTATTTGCAGGGCGAAAAGGAATATCACAAGCTCAACGAGATAGTGAACAAGATTAATGGCGCATCTGTCGGCGATGTGGATGTTTTTTTTGCTGATGAACTTGCCGCATCGGTTGCGATGGTCGGCAAAAGCAAAGCGGCGCTGCATTCGCTAAAGATGATTAAGCTTGTCGCCGCAAGTCAGTGCAATCCGGTTTTGATTATTGGTCAGACCGGCACAGGCAAAGAAGTTGCCGCTCGTGCAGTGCATAATCTTCGCTGTTCGGGTCAGCCGTTCGTCGCTGTTAACTGTGCCGCTATGACGGCCAATTTGCTCGAAAGCGAGCTGTTCGGCCACGTCAAAGGTTCGTTCACAAGTGCGGACCGTGAAAAGACAGGTCTGATTGAATTAGCTGCCGGCGGTTCGATATTTCTCGATGAAATCAGCGAAATGCCTCTCGATTTACAGGCTAAACTCCTGCGGGTTATTCAGGAGAAGACTTTCCGTAAAGTCGGCGGCACAGAAGAGATACAGTGCAAAGCCACGATAATGGCATCGAGCAATCGCAACCTTTCCCTTGAAGTGCAGGCCAAACGATTTAGGGCAGACCTTTACTATCGATTGGATGTTTGCCCCATTACCCTTGCGCCGCTGTGTTCACCAAGCCGCAGAGAAGATATTGGGCTTTTGGCCGAGTATTTCCTTAAAACTTCGCAGATTTGCCTCCAAAAGGCCGGAAAAATCAAATCTATTACCAAAATTGCTATTGAATCGTTACAACAACACGATTGGGCGGGAAATATTCGTCAGCTAAAGAACGTTATTGAAAGGGCGATTTTGCTCGAAAACACCGACAAAATCGGCCTTGACAGTATAGTGCTGGACACTTCAAGATTTGAGGAGTGTTCAGACACTCTGCAGGCCGAAACCATCAGGGATTTCTCATTGGACAAAGCTGAAAAGCAATTGATTGCAAGAGCTTTGCAGGAAACGCGTTGGCAAAAGACCAAAGCCGCAGATTTGCTTGGCATAAGCAGGGCAACTTTATACGCCAAGGTCCGGCAGCACAGTATTGAAGTTGTCGGTGATGACAATGATAATGTTTCCAATCAGTTGCCGGCAGAATGTATGAAATCCTAACAGCCGTTCAATTTTCAACTCTTTTTCTTTACCAAAATCTGATTTTTAGTCAAAAAAACCGCTTTTTCCCTTTAAAAAGTCTTAATTTCCGCTTTGGCACAATTCTTGCAAGAACGTTGGATATGTGTTCTGCCAATGCGCATTGAAGCAGGACACATTGGAACTTTTTAAAAGTTATACGTATGACAGAATTAAATCAAAAAACCGACATAGGAGAATTGGGCCAGCATTGGCACGAAAGGCTCAAAGAACTCCGTCTTGCCAGGACGAATAAGGCTCAAAGACAGCCGCGTCAGGCTCCACAGGCGGATAACAGTGTCCATATCCCAGCGGACGAAGAGCTTTTTGCCGGTACTGTACACGAGGAATTGACATCGAAGGACATTTTTGCCGGCGATGATTCGACGTATGAAGAACTTGAAGCTGCGGTTCATGTTATACCTGCTGTTTCAGCGTCTGTTAAGTCATCCGCAAAGGCTAAGTCATCACGGCCGGTACCCATATCACTTACATACAGTAGTTTTTCCCCACTGGAAATATCGCTTGCTGCCGGTGTTTTAATTATCGTGGCAGTGTTGATTTTTGAGTTTTTCAGTCCTTTCGCTATTCGCAGTCCCTGGCACAAAGCGCAGCAGTCTCAAGCAGTTCAACCAACTGCCGAGACAGTCGAACCGGTTGTCGAACAAGTCGAACCACAGGTCGAAGAAGTCATTGCAGTTGAGCCGTCCCAGCCCGCAACTTTGCAATCGGCACAGCAATTATACCTGAAAGAAGAATATCCACAGGCACTGGAAGTTTATACGAAATTATATGAAAATCCTTCTGTCAGCAAAGACGACCTGATGAAAGATTTTCTGCAGTTGCAAATGGCTTTATGTGCCGAGCGAATCGGCCAATACAATCAGGCCGCCATAGATTTCAGAAGGTTATTATACAGTCGTTCGCCGGTTGTTAGAGTTATGGCAGGTTATCATTGCGGTTTGCTTGAGATGCACAGAAATGATTATCTTAGTGCCAGAACAAAGGCGTATCAGGCGATTGCCTTGATTGACGCCGTCGATTTCGACAAGGACTGGGCTTATTCATTTAGAAGGAATTGTTATTTTCTTGCCGCCCAGGCGATGACAAAAGAGGTTGTGAGACTTTGTGATACTTACGGTCAGCAGCCCGCAGAGTTATGGCCTGCTTATAGTGCCGCCGATGAAATTTTCCTTAATCTTGACGAAAGCAAAATTTATGATTTGTTGAATTCCGGCACTAACAAGCTTTTGCCTGCCGCTCTCGGCCCGCAAGTTCAGAAATTCGATAATCAGGGCGGCTTTGACTTATATAATATTGTTTGCGACGGCGCTTCGATAGAAGAGCTGGTTGGCAAATTTTCATTTTCTACACAAATCAATTCGAAATGGGATTTGAATTTAGACGATTCGGGTATTCGCAGGCAGCTTGTTTATTTATATCTGCGTTCGGCACAGACTCGTCAGTTTGCGACCGTTGCCGCAGGTTGTGCCGGTTTGCTTGCTGATACGAGTGACAACGGATTGATTAACATTTATAATCCGTCATCGTATTCGCTGCTGTCGGAGCATCTGACAAGATTGAGCAGTCAGGCGGTTTCGCAATGGCGTGAGTTCGTTTTGATGTTCCCCGAAGACGAACGTCAGGCAAGTGTGCATTTTGCATTGGGTCTGCTGTACGTACCTGCGAATCTTTATACTGAATCGATATCAGAGTATAAACTGGTAGCAAATCGTTTCGCACGTTCACCGCTGGCTCCGTACGCTCTGGTCAATCTGGCAAATATCAGATGTAATTTGAAGGATTATCATGGCGCGTATGAGGATTTACGGCAGTTGACCGAGCAGTTCCCGGATTCTCAAGTTTCTGTTGATGCGTCTTTATACTATGCCGACACGGCGTTTAAAGCCGACTTGAAAGAAGAGTCTGCCAGGATTTACAAGAAGGTTTATAATTCGGCTCTGACTCCTGATGTTCAGGTTTCCGCCGCGTTTGGTGCCGGCAAAAGTTCGTATATGGTACAGGATTATGAAGATGCCGAAAAGTGGCTGACTAAATACCTCGCCGCTGTGCCGAACACGCCGAGCAGGGATTTGTATCAGGCTTATCTTTACCTGGCCAGAACTTATTTGGCTCTCGATAAAATAGATTTTGCCTGTGAGGCGATGAATTACGCTATGCAGGGTGCGTCGCAGTATTTACAGAAAGAAGAATACATCGATGTTATTCCCTCGCTGGTTGACGCCTATATGAAGAATGGCAGTTATGTGCAGGCGCTGAATCTGCTGGGCAGTATCGATATGACTTCGCTGACGCAGGACGAATCTGTTCAGGTATTAATATTGAAAAGCAAAATGCTTCGCGCTATGGGGCTTATCGACAGGGCGCTTACGATTTTCGGCGACAGGGTCGAATATACTTATGACAAGCAGTTGAGATCGCAGATTTATTTTGAGTTGAGTCAGTCTTACCGGCAGAAGGGCGATTTAAACACCGCCGGCAAACTGTTAAGCGAAGTCGTTGTGCTGGCAAAAGCAGGGCCGCTGCTATACGACGCCTCGATTAGTCTTGCGAATATTTGTCTTGAGCTTGGCAATGGTTCACAGGCCATATCTGTTTGCCGTCAGCTTCTGGAGTTGGAGCCTGAAGCGGGAGTAAAACAAAAGGCGCTTGAGATTTTAGCCGCCGCGTATAAACAAAATAAAAATTATGACAGCGCTGCTTTGGCGCTTTTGGGACAATGGAAATAAAAAATATAAAATTTGAAATTTCGGGTTGCATAGGCATTTTGACAATATGTCTGGCATTTTTTGTTTCGGTTTCTGCCGCCGAGGAGTTTGAGCCTTTAGACGTTTTGGACGCGAACTTCCAGACCGTTGTTGATATGAATATGGTTCCGCTTGATTTTCTTAGTATAGCGCAGGCAAATCTTCTTACGAAGATGGATGGTTCTTCGGATTTGCGGAGTCAGCTCAAACAAGTAATTGACCGGATTAATTCTGTTCAATTCAAATCTAAAGAGCAGGCCGATCGCGATGCGGCCGTATCGTCCGACATAGCCGTCGCTGAAAATGCCGCCAAACAGGACAAAGAGGCCAAAGACTTTCCAAAGACAATTATTCCCGATGCTTCAGTCTCGCAGGATAGTCAAAAAAACATGAACATCACAGAGCAGACTTCGCGAATGATTGAACAGAGTATTCAGCAGCCGCAGAGCGTGAAAAATCCGCTTGAACTTGCAGACATTTTATACAATTGCGGCCGGCTCAAAGACGCCGCGGTGTTTTATCAGCAGGCACTCGAAGATTCAAACGAAATTAACGACGTTATGTACAAAGACAAGGCATGGATTTTGTTCCAGGCCGGAAACTGTCTTCAGAAAATAGAACCTCAAACAGCCGTGAAGATGTATAAACGTCTGATAGCCGAGTATTCTGATTCTACCTGGGCACAGGCCGCCGGTGCAAAAAGCAATCTTATCGAATGGTACCTTCAGCAGAAGCCGGACGCACTGTTAAAGAAGGCTAAATGAGACTTATGAACAAGAACGTATTAGTTGTTGACAGCGACAAGGACTCAACGCGGGTTGTGCTGGAGATTTTAGCTCGCAGAGGAATTCGCGCAACCGTTGCCGGCTGTGGCAAAGCAGTTGCCGATTTTCTTGTCCGCGACAGTTACGATCTTGTGTTCAATGTTGTTCGTGTTAGTCATCCGCAGGATGATTTCCGTATCATTCGAGATATTAGAACGACCTGGCCGCAAATGCCGCTGATTACGATTTGTGATTCGCAAAATCAGCCGCAAAATAACCAGCAGTTGCTCGACATAGTTGCCGCCGTAACAAACGCAGGCTGCTGTGATTGTCTGATTAAGCCTTTGGATAAATCACGCATTGAAAATCTGCTCGACAGTGTACTGCCGAACAATAAAGTCGCCATCGCAGATTATGACGACAGGGACAATCTTTCGACGATAATCGGCAGGAGTGAAAAGCTGCTGAACATTGTTAATTTGTCCAGAAAAGTTGCGCCGACATCCGCACCGGTTTTGATTGGCGGAGAGAGCGGCACAGGCAAGGAACTGATTTCGTTTCTCATTCATCGTTTCAGCAAACGGGCTGCCGGGCCTTATATTAGGGTAAATTGTGCCGCGCTGAACGATTCGCTTCTTGAAAGCGAACTTTTCGGTCATGAAAAAGGCGCGTTTACCGGGGCTTATGCGCAGCGCAAAGGCAGATTTGAAATGGCGCACGGCGGAACTTTACTGCTCGATGAAATTACCGAAACGCCGATAAATTTTCAGGCCAAACTGCTTCGCGTTCTCGAACAGCAGGATTTTGAACGTGTCGGCGGAAACGACAGCGTTAAAGTTGATGTTCGCGTTATCAGCACTTCCAACAGGGATTTGCTTTCGGAAATTGCCAACGGCAGATTTCGGCAGGATCTTTATTATCGTCTTTGCGGCGTGAAATTAGTTATTCCGCCTCTGCGGGATCGTGCTGATGATTTGCCAGACCTGGTTTGGCACTTTGTAAATCTTCACGCTCCGCAGTCGCAGCGAAAAATAACGAGCCTTGATTCTTCGATGATGAATCTTTTCGCGAAATATCATTGGCCGGGGAATATTCGTCAGTTGCGAAATGTCGTGATGACTTCGCTGATTCTCGGCTCCGGCCCGAAATTATCGTTAGCAGATGTTTCGTGGCTCTTCGAAGAAATTCAGCCTCGACAGCAGGAAGTTGCGTCGCTGTCCGAATTGACAGGTATGCCTCTTGAGCAGGTTGAAAAGCAGGCGATTTTGGAAACGCTCGACAACACCGGCGGCAACCAGACAAAGGCCGCAAAAATTTTAGGCATTAGCGACAGAACATTAAGAAGCAAAATTCGCAGTTATAGTAAAAACGATGAGTTGCAATTGGTATCATAATTTTTTTTGATTAAGGGTATTAGTAATGGCAGAAGCTGACAAAAAACCGGCTCCTAATGCAGAACAGAAGGACGCTCCAAAAGCCGAGGCTCCTAAAACTGAAAATAAGGATGTAAAAGAAGCACAGCCCAAGACTGCGGCTAAAACAGGTATGCTTACTTATGTGATTATGGTGGTTGTCGTGCTTGTGCTTGCCGGCAGCGGTTTTTTCCTCGGCCGCATATTCGCAGGCGGTGCAGACCCGAATGCCGTACAGGAAGAAGTAAATAAACCTGAAGTAAAAAAAGAAGAAAAGAAAGAAGTAAAGAAGGAAGAGAAAAAAGGCGGTCATGGCGGCCATGGTGCAAAGGAAGAAGAAAAGCCCGCAGCCCCGGTACTCTCGCCGACCGATACGTGGTATTTCAGCGGACTGGAATCTGTAGTTGTCAATCCCGATGAGCCTGGCGCCACGCGATATGTCCGCGTAGGTCTGAATCTCGAATTCGGAGGTGATTTTGCTTCCGAAGAAGCTGAAGAGCTTATTAACGCAAAAAAACCGCTGCTGATTAACTGGCTCAATCTTTATTTTAAGAGTCTTACTCTAAACCAGATGCAGAACGACAGGGATATGAAGAGGATGCTGGTGCAGATTTGCGATGCGTTCAATGAAATTCTCTTTCCAGATGAAAAACCTAAAATCAAAAAAATTCTTATCAGGGAATTTAACATACAATGATTTCCGCCGCGGATAACAATCTGACAAAAGAAAAAATTCAGCAGCTTCTTGCTGCTGTCGGCAAAAGAGCGTCCGATCCTGCCGACCTGAATCCTGACGCCAAAGATCACAACTGGCGTGCGTCGAAATATTTCAGTAATGAGCAGGTAAAAAATGTTGAGGCGTTTGCCGCAAAGGCCGCGGGCAATATTGCCGCCAGTTTTCAGAAAATTTTCTTTTACAAATTCGATGTCGCGGTTACTTCCGTCAGTCAGCACACTGCCGGCGATTTTATGCAGCCAGGCGGTAGTGTAAAATATTATCTTTCTTTCGCCGCCAAAGACCAGCCTGCCGGCCTATTCGTTATGCCTTCGCAGACCGCCAATCTTTGGGCTTCGCAGCTTCTGGGTGAAAGCAAAGCAGAACCTGCCGCAGAAAAAGAATTGTCGCAGTTGGAATTGTCGCTGTTGTTTGATGTTGCGTCCTCATCGATTAAGGCCGTTTCAGATGCGTATGCTGATACTGAAATGACGGCTGTCGGCGAAGTTTCACCAAAAATTCCTCTTGAGGTGGATAACATTCGGGACGTATGCAAAGTTGGACTGAACATAAGAAAAGTCGATGCCGAGCAGCCGGTCGAGGCGTTTTTCCTGTTTTTATCAGACAAGCTGACCGCGATTGCCGGCCAGTCGAAAGCTGAAAATATTTCTCCGCAGAATGTCACAAAAGCGTTGATAACGCATCTTCATAATATTCCCGTGTCGATGACGATTCGTTTCGCCGGCGCGAAGGTAAATCTGCAGCAGTTGATGGCTCTTGAGCCTGACGACACGATTTTGCTGGATAAAAAACTCACAGAACCGGTCGAGGTGCTTTACGATAACAAAGTTATCTTCCGCGCAAGGCCGGCAAGAGCTGATGATAATTACGCGGTAGTAATTACGGAATTATATAATAATAAAAAATAGTTTGAACATTGTAAGGATAAAAAAATGGCAGAAGCAGCCGTAGCAGAGAATGTTGAGCAGCAAAACCAGACACCGCAGGACGATTCCAAAACACAGGTACAATCTGTTGACTTTCCGCAGGCGGTCGAAGGCAAAGTTGCAGGCCCGGGTTCGAGCATTGATATTTTGCTGGATATGGAAGTGCCGGTTTCTGTCGTTCTTGGAAAAGTCGAAGTTCCGATACAGAGATTTCTTCAGCTTGGCACAGGTTCGGTTTTGAAACTCAACAAATCGATAGAAGAGCCTGCCGAGTTGTATTTGAAGGATACGAAATTCGCAATCGGCAATATTGTTGTCGTCGATGACCAGTTCGCGATTAGAATAAAGGAAGTTATCGGCACTGTCGCCGCACCGCAGCCTGCCGTTAAGAAATAAGCTCTGGAGAATAAGTTTAAATGGCTAAGATGAATAAATCTGTTTCGACACCTCTTCCGCTGGAAGACGCTTCTTCGCATTCTCGGAGCAATATTATTCTGTCCCTTGGCATTGTTGCGATTCTTGCGACTTTGCTTGTGCGGATGCCCACGCCTTTGCTGGATATGCTGCTTGCGTGCAGTTTATCGCTTTCAGTTGCCATTTTAATTATCACGATGTTTTCAAGGGAAGCGCTCGACTTATCGACGTTCCCGTCATTACTGCTTTTTGTTACGCTGTTCAGACTTTCGTTGAGTGTCGCGTCCACCAGACTGATTTTGCTGCAGGGCGATGCCGGCAGAATTATTGAAACTTTCGGTCAGTTCGTCGCCGGCGGCAGTTTTGTTGTCGGTATGGTAATTTTCCTGATTATGTTCATCATTCAGTTTGTCGTGGTTACAAAAGGTGCCGAGCGTATCAGTGAAGTGTCCGCCAGATTTACGTTGGATGCTATGCCCGGCAAGCAGATGGCCATTGACGCCGATTTGAATGCCGGCGCGATTACCGAATCGCAGGCAAATGAGCGAAGGGCCAAGATTATAAAGGAGAGCGAATTTTACGGAGCGATGGACGGTGCCAGCAAATTCATCCGCGGCGATGCCATCGCGACGATTATCATTACGGTTATTAATATCATCGGCGGTATCGCGATTGGTTATTCGCGAGGTATGCAGGTCGGAGCCGCCGTGAAAGCATATTGCATCCTGTCGATTGGTGACGGTCTTGTCTGTCAGATTCCTTCGATGATTATTTCGATTAGTTCAGGCTTTCTGGTTACGAAAATTTCATCCAGTAAAAGTGTCGGCCAGGATTTATCAAAGCAGCTTTTCAGAACTTCGCAGCCTTTAACGATAGCGGCTTTTGTTATTGCCGCGATTGGTTTTGTGCCCGGTCTGCCTGCTCTGCCGTTTTTGATTTTGGCGGCAGGTTCGGGAATTATGGGGCGAGTTATTGCAAAAAGGGAAAAAGGCGAAGGCAAAAAAGCAGAAGAGCAGCCGCAAAAAAACAAATCCGCCAAACAGCAGCAGCCGATTGAGGAAATGCTCGATGTCGACAGAATTTCAGTACAGGTCGGCGTAAGACTTATCAGTCTTGTTGACCCGCGTAAAGACAGCGCGATATTTGACCGCATCGGTGCTCTTCGCAGAAAATTTGCGCAGCAGCTCGGCATTGTAATACCGCTTGTCCGTCTTCGCGACAATATCAACATAGACTCCA
Source organism: Planctomycetaceae bacterium (assembly GCA_021371795.1). Classification (NCBI taxonomy): domain Bacteria; kingdom Pseudomonadati; phylum Planctomycetota; class Planctomycetia; order Planctomycetales; family Planctomycetaceae; species Planctomycetaceae bacterium. The sequence continues at coordinate 10,037 of JAJFVK010000014.1, forward strand.
ACGCGTATGAAATCAGGCTTTTGGATCATACTATTGCGTCAGGCCGGCTTGAGCCGAATATGTTTTTGGCGATGGATTCCGGCGCCGCGAAAATGAAGATTGATGGCATACCGACCACAGAACCCGTGTATGGTTTGCCCGCTATATGGATTAACGAGGCTACGAAAGAAAGGGCCGAGCTTAACGGCTATACAGTTATAGACCCTGAATCGGTCTTTATAACGCATTTATCTGAAACGCTCAAAAAGCATGCTGACGAGTTATTGACTCGTGAGGATGTTCAGCAGCTTGTTGACAGATTGCGAAAGACGCAGCCTTCACTTGTCGGCGATATCGTTGGTGAGCTTATGCCGATTGGAACTCTTCAGCGTGTGCTGAAAAATCTTTTAAGAAATGGAATTCCGATTCGCGAACTGCCGCTGATACTTGAAGCGCTCGGCGAATGTGCCGCCAAAACCAAAAATCCTGAAATTCTTACGGAAATCATTCGCAAGCATTTATCACGTACGATTACCGAGCAGCATAAAGACAGGAATGGCAAGATTCAGGCCATAACTCTTGACCCTGCACTTGAGCATCAGATGGCATCGAGTTTACGTCAGGAAAACGACGCTCTTACGCTTGGCCTGCCCAGTGAAACGACGATGGCGATAAATAGTTCTGTCGCCAATGCGTGGAAGACCGTTATGGACAAGGGCGTTGAGAAGGCAATTTTGCTTTGCGATTCGAGACTGCGTATGCCGTTGGCCGCGATGTTTGCGCGTTCGCTGCCGCAGTTGCCGGTTATCGCGTATAATGAAATCGCGATTGGTACCGATATAGAACCTTTACAGACAATAACGCTTCTGCAGACCATGAAAACGAATAATACAAAACAGGAACTTGTAGGAGCGTCAGCGTAATATGATTTTATTGAATCTTTACATGTTGTTATTGCCAGAAGTCTCATTGAGCGTAAGCGAATTGGGACGACGAAGCAATCTCAAGTGTTCACTTAGATATGACATCGTTGATTTGAAAGGATTGAATTTATGCTGTTAAATGACAGGCCGATTGCCATAGGTTTTTCTGTTCTTGGTTTTTTTGGTATTGCGATTGTTGGATGGTTTAGCGGCCTTTCACAGTTGACTTGTTGTAAAAGAGCCATTGTTGCTGCTTTTTTTGTGTACGTTGCCGTATCAATTGCTATGAAGGTGGTAAATATTATTTTGACAGAGGCATTGATAGACAGCCAGATGAAACAGCAGCCTAAGGAACAGGTTAAATGACAGTAGAAACTGAAAATATCTGTACAGATCTGCCCGTTGAAGAAACGAACGAGCACCTGAAAAAGCGTGCGCGGCGGGCATACAATGGCCATAAGAAGGATGCCATTGGCAGTGATTTGATAGTTCAGTTTCTGCCGATGGTTCACAAGATTGTCCAGCGGGTAGTTACCTACATTAAGCCGCCGTTGTCGTATGACGACCTTGTCTCAGCCGGAGCCGTCGGCCTGATTAAGGCTGCGCGAGATTACGATTCTTCATTGCAGGCTGAATTTAAAACGTATGCGTATATCAGGATTAGAGGCGCGGTTCTTGACGAGTTGCGGAATTTTTCACTGCTTTCGCCGAACGCTGAAAAGCAGATAAAGGAAACCGCGCAAATGACCCTTGAGATGACCAACCAGACCGGCAAAGCGCCCTCGGATGAAGAGCTTGCCGATAAATTGAATATTACCGTGGATAAACTTTACCAGACTTACGAGAATGCACGTACCAGGAATTTTGTTTCGATAGATTCCGTTTCGGATAATTTTGCTTCGCTGGGTTCTTCTTTGATTGCTTCCGGCGAGATGTCGCCTTCTGATCAGCTTGAGCAGAGTGAGCTTGTCGAAAAATTAACCGAAGCTATCCAGCAGCTTAGTGAAAGACAACGACAGATTATCATACTTTACTACAACAAGGATTTGACAATGAAGCAGATAGCGGAGGTTTTTAATATTACAGAACCGCGTGTCAGCCAACTGCACGCAAGCGCTTTATTTAATTTGTCAATTAAGATGAGGAAATTGAGAGATGGTTGATGATAGTTTAATTAAGCCGATTGATGGTCAGAATGTTATGAGTATTAAATCTGCCAAAGACAAAGACATCAATGACAAGCGAAAACGCCAAAACAACGGCCAAACGCAGCAGCACACAGAACCGAAGATTTCTGACGATTTGGATGATTCGGAAGTTGAAAAAAGCAATCATAACAAAGGTGAGCATTGGATTGATTATTGTGCCTGATTCTGATTTGAAAAAAACAGGCGTGTTTGCTGTGTAGGGGTAGACCCAGTATCTGCCCGGCTAACGATGATTTATACAGGATTAAAGATGGAAAATTCCGCTCGAATTATAAAGGGCAATAACGTAAAATTGGAAGGTACTTTTAGTCTTGACAGTGGGATGTCCAGGCCGGGCGCAGCGCACGGCGGGACGGCACTGCCGGCCGCGGTACAGGCCAGAATTTTGGAAAATAATCCTCAATACGCAGTGATTGAGGTTATATGCAGTTGCGGCACGAAAACGCAAATCAGATGTGAATACGAATCCGCAAAAGGATAGAACAATGGAGAATATAAAAATGAAAAACGGCAAAATCATAAAAGTCTTAATTATATCTTTTGCGATGTTTCTATTTGCAGGCTGCCAGCGTAGTGAGCGGATTGCAGAAGAAGCAAAACTTAAAGCTGCCGAGCGAAACGAATCGGTATCAAAAAGATTCCAGCCTGCCTCGTCTTCTGAAGGCGGCACAACGATTGACTCGGCATTAAGGCTTGCGCAGGAGCACGCCAAACTGTCCGAAAAGTACTCCGCCTCACAGCAGCAGAATCTCGAATTAACAGAGCAGAACGGCAGGCTCAAAGAACGGCTTGCAATTCTGGAACCGGAACTAAAACAGACAAAGAAGGAATTGGAAGAGGCGAATAAACTTGTTGTTGATATGAGGATTGAGCTGAACAACTGGAAGGCAGACACGATTGGTTTTCGTGATGAAATGCGAGAGGCCGACAAAGTGCAGTTGGAAACCCTGCTAAAAATACTCGAAACACTTGGCGGCGAAGTCAACTCTCCTCCTGTGTCTTCGCAGGGTCTAAATGCCGATGCTGAAAACAATATGCAGGGTGGTTCAAATGAAAAAGAGTAAATTTCTTGTTTTATTAGTGCCGTTTTTTTTAGCCGGCTGTATCGGTTCAAAAAAGTACAATCCCGATACCGCGTATTATTTTTTGTCTCCGAATAAGGATTTGAGGGACCTCGGCAGGATTGTGCTGCTGGAGTTGGCTAATGAATCGGCGTATCCGAAAGTCTCTTCAGATGTTACTGATGCGCTTTACGGCGCGATGCAGAAGATACAGGTTTTTGGAATTACATCGATTCGGCACAGCGACCAGCGATGGCAGAATTTACAGTTGGGAAGATTTGATGATTACACGCTTGAGCAGTTGTCGGCGATGCACAAATCTTTGAAGGCTGACGCTGTGTTAAGAGGTACGGTTACAAGATATGAGCCGTTTCCGCATTTGGTTATAGGGCTTCGTCTGGAGCTTATTGATTTATCAGACGGTCAGTTGTTATGGGCACTGGAACAGATTTGGGACGCCGCCGATAAGAGTACGCAGAGCAGAGTTAGGGATTATTATAAAACTTCGCTTTTGCCCGGAACGGATTCGCTTGAAGTTGGATTGGGCACGGTAAGTTCGTTAAGATTTATCGAATTTGTAACTTACGAAGTTTCAAAAACAGTTAAGCCTAACAGGTAATAATACGATTTTAAAATTTCTTGTGCTTTCCTCTGCGGTTAAAGCGAAGCGGGCAGCGAAGTTGCAAATCTTACAACGTGCGAGTAATAATACCAGTTGGTATTTTGGGACGTCTGGTTATCGGCCTGTGATAATATTTACTTTAAAAAATTTGTTATTTTTTTAAAAAATGGTATAAAGTTTTGAAGGAATTTTGCGAAAATATGAATAACTAAAGTATTACGCAAAAGGTTTACAAAAATGATTGAAAAAATAGACAATAGTCAGGTCCCGGATGTCATGAAAGACATTTTAAAACAAAGCGGACCTTCTGCCCCAAAGGCCAATAATCTGGAAGATGCTTCACTGCAAATTACACATCAGGAAATTATCGAGCAGGCTGGTCAGCTTCCCTCGCAGGACACAAATGCTGTCGAGGAAGCCCGCAAACTGATTATGTCCGGTCAGCTTGATACGCCCGAAAACATTCGCGCAGCAGCACAAAATATTGCAAAGTTTGGTGTGTAGTGTTTAGCCGTCGCCGGTGCGGCGATGGAGTTTAAGCCAGATAATTGATGATTTGGCCTGTTGGTATCGTGTTTAGATTTTCCGCACAAATTCCAAAAGCATTACTGTTTGATACTCTGTGGGTTTGTCTGTTCCAGAAGTCCGCGGCGTGTAATTCATCGTTCCCATAAACATATTCACGGGCTTGACCTATCGACTGAATCGCCGTCTCTTGCGAGTCGATTGGCACTGAACTGATTATTTTGCATGGAATTCTTTTTTTCATTTACGCATATTAACAGATTTGAGTAAAAATTTCAATTGACTCGTGCGTATTTGTTTGTTAGTCCGGCTCTACGTGTTCTGCGAAGTGTTTTTATAGGAACTTGGCCTAAAATTTTTCTTGTTCCGGGAAAGTGATTTATGCCGAAGCGAAAATAAAAAAATATCCGCCATAAGCGGATTCCACTACTACTTTCTACTGAATACTGACTATTTAGTTATTCTTCTTCTTTTTTCTTTTCGAGCAGATTTCTCAAGTGTTTATTTTCACGTCTGGTCGCTTCGAGGTCGAAAAGTTGATATTTTATGCAGAGTCGCAGATAATCGAGGGATTCTTGGAGGCTGTCCATACTTTTGCGGAGTTTTTTGCAGTTATCGCTTGCTTGCCTTGCCAGGCTGGCAAGTTTTTGTTCTTCTGGCCCGGCGACTGCGTCGAATTCTTTCAGCAGTTCATTTAATTTGTCTTCAATTTTTGGCTCTTCCATTTCCTGTTTCCTTTTTACAGCCCCGATTAAGATGTTCTTATAATAACCAATTTTGGCGTTAAAATCAAGCAAAATTGCCCTTTTTCCCTATTTTAACGCGGTTTTGAGTGGGCAGAACCCATTTTTTAATCAAAAAACAGGCATTTTCCGCTTGTCCTTGTGATTTAAAGGTTTAAAATTAATGGATTAGATTTGTAATTTTTTGTAACACTTTAGCCGATTGCAGAAAAATAGGGATTTGATTTTCGATGCAAATTATTGCTAAATGCCCGAAATGTAAAACAGGTTGGCTCTTGGATTCGGTTGCCGCCGACAGGAGGACTACTTGCAGCAAGTGCGGTCTGCTTTTTAAGGTTCCAAAACTCGAGGAAATCTCAAAAGCCGTCAAAGTAATAGAAACCGCGGCTGGCGTGGTCTATGTGGACCAGGACGGTAAAATTTTCGGCTGATAATTATTTTTGCAGAATGTCTTGCAGGGAGCTTTTCTCTGATTTTTCCTGCAAAATTTCCGCGAAGCGTCTTACCATTTTTTCTGCAGGCCATTTGTGTTCCGCCCGCGCAAGGTTATCCTGTGCCCACGCAAGAGAGAACGGCAGCATTACCGCTTCGACTTCTGTGCCTTCAAGTTCGCTTGCCAACTGTCCCAGCGATTCGAGTACGCTGACGTCCATTGCCTCGACATTTGGTCTGCACATATTTTTTTTCTGACACGAATCTGACGCCCCGATTACGATATGCTCACGGCAGGCAAGCGGTCTTTCCGCATATATTTTACACAATCCGCTCTTCGATAAAAACGGGCATACCAGCCCGAGTTCTCCGTACCATTTATTTATTTGGCTTACTCCATGTCTGCCTTCTTCTGCGAAAGTGTTAAGACATTCTTTATTTTCTGTTTTTTTGAGTATTTTTTCTGCCGAGTAAATACAGTCGCGCAGAAGTTTATTGCATTTTTGCCCAGGCATTTCGAGGAATTCTTCTCTCATTCGAAATACTTCCGGCACAGACATCGGTATAAGTGAGCTGCAGCACGCGCAGCAGCCTTTTTTGCATGGTATGATTTGTCCTTTTCTCGCAATCATTTCGCGATGTGCTATTGCGATTTTGCTCGACATTTTTCTTGCCGGCATCACGATATCCGCAAGCGTTGCTTCTTCATTCATTATGTTTATAGCGAAGGACATTTTTTGTTCGGCCGCTTCGAAGCTGAAGTCGATAACCCTTCCCGGAAGATTGTCCAATACTTCAGGACTACTTTCCATTACTGCTAAATTTTCATTGTCAGCCATTATTTGTCTTTCAATTTGATGGTATTGCAGTGTTGTTCGAATCGCTGTTTGTATCGTTGGCCTCGTTGACTGTTTTAGTCAGTTGCTCATCCTGTTTTATACCCAGAGTTTTTTCTATGTTCTCAAGTTTAGCGGTTATTACCGTGAGTTTGTTATCTATTTCAGAAAGTTTTTTATATATCGCGTTGGCATCGGAGTTGAATTTGGTTCCGCTTGATGTTGCGTAAAGAAGTTTGTCAACCATACGTTCATAAGCGTCAATCATTTTGTCGAGGTTGCTTTTGTATTCCGGCAGGGAGATTTCGTTTTCGATTTCATACCGGCTGTCGTGCCTTTCGTGCGTAGAGTTAGTAACGGCAATGACCGTCGCGCAGACCGCCGCTGCGATTCCAAGAGAGAACAGAATTTTGTTTTTTGTCATTTAAGACCTCGCATATCTTTTAATAGAAAACACCAATATACTGCTACTCTCTTATCGTATTATCTGACCTGCGATATAATTACGGAAAGTACCTGATTTTTCGGGAAGTACCTGATTGATGTTTTTTGCTGTAAGTTTTTTTGTATTAAAGATTTGCGTGGTAAATTATGGTGTTTTATGTAATTTTTTTTTAAAAATTAGAAATGATACTTTCCCTTGCTATGCGATTTTCGGGGGTTAGCACTGCCATCATTACAATCCCCCGGACACCTTTAACTAAAAAGGCGTTTTCAATACTGAAAAAGGCATTTTTATTGCAGGAATTTTACTTGCATTGCCGATGAACCCATTGTATATTGCTCGCAAGCTTTCGTATAAAGGGGCGCAGTATGGGCCGCAGCATCACGGCATGGCAGGCTCAAGCCTTGGACGATAAGCCCAACCAGTCCGATAACCTTTATTGGACACCGTGAAAGCTATAACGATTGAAAATTGTCGATTGAATATTGAAGATTCATTTTGTCTGTTTGCGTTTTTTTAATTTTTCAATCTTAAATCTTAAATATTCAATATTAATTACCCGGTGGTGTAATCGGTAACACAGAGGTTTTTGATACCTCCATTCATGGTTCGAGTCCATGCCGGGTAGTATAGTCTCAAACTGATTGTCAGTTTGAGAGTTTTTAGTTTTGAGTTTTTAGTTAAAACTTAAAAATTGAGGTAAAATGTCTGAAAAAGTAGCGATAATATTGGCTGCAGGTATGAGCAGCAGGATGAACACAAAGCTTCCGAAGGTTCTGCACGAAGTTTGCGGCAGGCCGATGCTGGCTTATGTGATTGATGCCTGTCGAGAAGCCGGTGTTAAAAAACTCTATATTATTGTCGGCTATGGCAAAGAGCAGGTCATAAATTACTTCCACGATGATAAAAATATCGTCTGGGTCGAGCAAAAAGAACAAAAAGGTACCGGACACGCGGTGCTTTGCTGCAAAGAGCATCTTGCCGATTTTGATGGCGATACGCTGATTCTTTGCGGCGATATGCCATTGATTCGGCCTGAAATAGTCAAAACGCTGGTCGAAAAACACGACCACGAAGCGGCCGCGGCGACGCTGGCGACGGCGATACTCGAAGATACGAGAAGTTACGGCAGAATCATTCGCGATGGTTACGGCAATATTCAGGGTATTGTTGAAGAAGCCGACTGCAATCATCAGCAAAAACTGATAAAAGAAGTCAACCCAAGCTATTACTGCTTTAAGAATAAAATTTTGTTCGAAGCGTTGAGCAAGATTACACCCAACAACAAAAAGAATGAATACTATCTGACAGACGCACTTCATCTGGTTATTAAGGCCGGTCATAGAGTTGTAGCTGTTACGGCGGTTTCGCCGGAAGACGCAATCGGCGTCAACAGCAGGCAGCAGCTTAGCGAAGTCGGCAGAATTATGCAGCTTAGAATTCAGGACAAATTCGTCAAGAGCGGCGTTACAATTGTTGACCCGCCGAATACCTGGATTGACGCCCGCGCACAAATCGGACTGGATACGGTTATTGAACCGTTTACATATATTCACGGAAAAGTCAAAATCGGGAATAATTGCAGGGTAGGGCCTTTCGCTTATGTTCGCGAAGGTACGGTACTCGGCAGCGATGTGATTCTCGGCGTTTTCACGGAAGTGAAAAATTCGACGCTTTCCGACGGCGTTCGGGCAAGACATCACAGTTATATCGGTGACGCGGTGCTGGGCAAAAATGTCGATATCGGAGCGGGCGCGATTACGGCGAATTTTGACGGTCAGAAAATTCAGAAAACTGAAATCGGCGATAATGTTTTTGTCGGCTGCGGTTCAGTTATTGTAGCACCGGTTAATATTCCGGCTAATATTCAGATTGCACCGGCTTCAGCAGTTACTTCGGATAGTTTACAAGAGAAAAAGTAAGGGATTTACATAGAAATGAAAAATAAAATAAAAGTATTCAGCGGTTCGAGTAATCCGGAACTTACAAAGAAGATTTGCGAGTATCTTGGAATACCGGTCGGTTGTGCTCATATAGAAAAATTTCCGGATGGCGAAAAAATTATCAAATGTGAAGACGATGTTCGCGGCAAAGACTGCTTTGTCGTTCAATCTGGCTGCGAACCCGTTGATGAAAATATTATTGAGCTTTTGATTTTTCTCGATTGTCTCAAGCGTGCAAGCGCAATGCGGGTTACTGCGGTTATTCCGTATTTCGGTTACGCACGTCAGGACAGAAAAGACGAAGGCAGAACGCCTATTACGGCAAAACTTATTTCGAATTTGATTACGACGGCAGGTGCTGACAGAGTATTGGCGATGGATTTACACGCCGCCCAGCTTCAGGGATTTTTTGATATTCCTATGGATCATCTGTTCGCAGAGCCTGTGCTGACAAAATATTTCAATACGAAAAAATTTAAAGATTTGACAGTTGTTTCACCTGATGTAGGCAATATAAAACGCGCGGCAAGATACGTCGAGCATTTGAACGGCGAGCTTGCGATTATTCACAAACGCAGATTAAGCAGCAAGGAAGTACAGTGCGGAGCAATCATCGGAACGGTAAAAGGCAGAGATGTTCTGATGTGCGATGATATGATTTCTACGGCGGGCACGGTGTGCAGCGCAGCAAAACTTGTCAAGGAACAGGGCGCCAATAAAATTTATGTTGGTGCAACGCACGGCGTTTTTTCTGATAGTGCCGTTGAAAAAATTAAAAAAGCTCCAATCGATGAAATCATCGTTACCGACACTATACCGCTCAAGGCTGAAGCGGCGGCGCTGCCGAATATTAAGGTCCTAACGGTGTCTAACATCCTCGGAGAAGCGATAAAACGTATATACAGTAATGAATCAATTAGTGCAATGTTTAGATTATAGAAAAAAACAATATAAGATTATATAATTAATTTGAGGTAAAAAAGTATGTCGAAGCAAGAGCTGGTTTTAAAGGCACAAACAAGAAAAGAACGTGGCAAAAAAAGCAATGCCAAATTGCGCGAGCAGGGCAGTATCCCTGCGATTATTTACGGCCACAAACAGGACCCGCAGTCGGTAACTCTTAGTGAGCACGATTTTGTCGAGGTTCTTCACAAGGGAAAAAGACTTATGGACGTCGAAGTTGACGGTAAGCCTGAAAAATTCCTGCTCAAGGAAATTCAGTACGACCACCTGGGCAAAAGAATGATTCACGTTGATTTCGTCCGCGTTGATTTGAGCGAAAAGGTAACGGTCGAAGTTCCGCTTGTCCTGAAAGGCACCGCAGTTGGCACAACAGAGGGCGGCGTTCTTGAAGAACATCTGGATAAGATTGAAGTCGAATGTCTGGTAACAGCAATTCCGGAATCAATCGACGTATCGATTAAGGCATTGAAGATTGGCGACTTTATGTTTGTCAAAGATATTGTTGTACCGGCAGGTATGAAACTCGTTACGGATCCTGAACTGCTGCTTGTCGCATGCAAGGAACCTGTTGAAATCGCTGAACCGTCAGCCGAAGACGCTACTCTTGAGCCTGCAGTTCCTGAAGTTATTACTGAACGTAAGCCTAAGGAAGGCGAAGAAGGCGAAGAGGCCGCTGGTGCCAAGAAATAGTGTTGACGAGCCGGAAAGTTTCCAATGGACGAAATTCGATTAATAGCAGGACTTGGAAATCCCGGTAAGGAATACGAAGGAACTCGTCATAACATAGGATTTGAAATAATAGACAGACTGGCGGATAAACTGGGAGCTGATGTACGACAGGATAAATTCGGCGCCGCGTTCGGCCAGACGGCTCTTGAAGATAAAAAGTTAATATTGTTAAAGCCGCTCAAGTATATGAATAACAGCGGGCAGGCAGTCGCGACCGCGACCGGTTTTTACAAATTGCAGCCATTGCAGATTCTTGTAATCACCGACGATATGGCGCTCGAGCCGGGATTGATACGGTTAAGAGCCTCCGGTTCGGCCGGCGGACATAACGGCCTTGCTGATATTATTGAAAAGTTGAGCACAGTTGATTTCGCACGGCTTCGAGTCGGTATCGGCGACAAAGGGCCGACAATCGGAAGAGATTATGTTCTTTCGCGGCCCGGCAAAGAAGAGCAGGAACTGATAAATCAGGCTGCTTCGCAGGCTGTTGAAGCTGCGATTTTCTGGGCGCACAAAGGTATTGATGCGGCAATGACTAAGTTTAATAAGAAAAATAATATTGTTTAATTTTTAAGGAGTTTACATTGGAAACCGTAACCAAAAGATTGTACGAGACACTGTTTCTCGTTGATGCCGGCGAAGCTGCGTCGGACTGGCAGGGCATAAATGATCACATAAAGAAAATTCTCGATCGCAGCGAGGCCGAGATTATTAGTATGCGTAAATGGGACGACAGGCCGCTTGCCTATCCGATTTTGGGCAAGAAAAGAGGCGTTTATATTCTCGTTTACTTCAACGCCAACAGCAACAAACTCGCTGATATGGAACACGACATCAGACTTTCAGAAAGAATTATGCGTTCGATGACTCTTCGCGGCGACCATATTACACAGGCTGATATGGATAAGGATACACCGGCAACGCTTGCTGAAAAAGGCATAGCAAAACCAGTATCTCCGGTTGCAGAGGCAATAGCAGCAGCAGTTGTTGAAAGTGATGAAGACGCTCCGAGTGTTGACGTTAAGGAATAACCGGCTTATCACGTTGCGTGATAAATTTCGAAAGGATGTTTTATGGCGAATTTCAATAAGGTTATTCTGCTGGGCAATCTGACACGCGACCCGCAGTTGTCTTATCTGCCAAATCAGACGGCGGTCGTTGATTTCGGCCTGGCTATAAATAGAACCTGGACAGGCCAGGACGGGCAAAAAAAAGAAGAAGTTTGCTTTGTAGATTGCAGAACGTTCGGCAAACCCGCTGAAACGATAAACAAGTACTGCAAAAAAGGCAAACCGCTTATGGTTGAAGGCCGATTGACTTTCGATAGCTGGACTGGCAAGGACGGACAAAAACACAGCAGGCACCGTGTTACAGTAGAAAGTTTCCAGTTCATATCTTCTGCACCGGGTGGTCAGGGCGGCCAGGGCGTTGTCGGCGGCGAGTCCCAGATTCCCGCAAACGATGCGCCAATGGACCAGACCCCGAGCGGCGGCGGAGATGATATACCGTTTTGATTTAAAATATAAAATTTAAATATAAAATATTATTTTTAGGAGTCCTTAAGTGAAAGGCCAAAATTTTAAAAAGAAGCCGGATAAAATGAAAAAAAGAAAACGGCGAGAAAATGTTACACAGCAGAATCAGTGCAGATTTTGCCGTGCGAAAACAGAGTATGTCGATTATAAAGATACGGATGTTTTAGGCAAACTGCTTACGCATCGCGGCAAGATTTTCTCACGCAAACGCAGCGGTAACTGCGCAAGCTGCCAGAGGAAAGTAAAACTTGCGATTAAACGCTCAAGATTTATGGGTTTGCTTCCGTTCACAAGTTAATTTAGAAATCGAATACTGCCGCGAACATTTTGGTGAGCGGTAAACATTATCGGAGATATTATATGAATGTTTTGTTAGTTGAAGATGTTGAAAATCTCGGCTGGTACGGCGATGTCGTTAAGGTTAAAGAAGGCTACGCCAGAAATTATCTTCTGCCGCAGAGACTTGCAGTAGTTCCGAGTGAAGCAAAGATCAAGGCGATGGCTGAAGAAAAAGCCAAAAGAGCGACTGTAAGGCAGGTTGTTATTGAGAACTTCAAGAAAGCCGCCCAAGCCGTCAATGGCGCAGAAGTCGTACTGGCAGCAAAGGCCAACGAGCAGGGTCATCTGTTCGGTTCGATTACAGAAAAGGAAATTGCCGTCAATCTTCGCGGTCAGGGATTTGCGATTGAGGATAAATTTGTTCATCTTGACAGCCATATCAAGGAAGTCGGTGAACGTATCGTTAAATTGAAATTCACAACGGATGTTACAGCTTCGGTAAAAGTCATAGTAGTGCCGGAAGTTGCAAGTACGGAAACGACCGATGCCTCCAAAGAAGGACAGACAGAGCAGCAATAAGGCCGGTTTGCGGCAGGCGGATGCCTCCGCGGCTCTGACCTCAAGGACGATGCCTGAATCGCTCGAAGCCGAGGCGGCAGTGCTGGGTTCGATGATACTCGACCCGCAGTGCATCGGTTTGGTGGTTCAAAAGCTTACGTCCTCTGCATTTTATCGCATCGAACATCAGATGATTTTCGAGGCGGTAATTTCGCTTTGGGACAGGAAAAGCGATACGTTTGACCTTCTGCTCCTGAGGGACGAACTGAAAAACCGCAAGCAGCTTGAAGAAGTCGGCGGGCCTGAATATCTTGTGAAAGTCGCCGAGGCGGTGCCTTCTGCGGCGAACGTCGAGCATTATGTGCAAATCGTAAAAGATAAGCAGATGATGCGCGAACTTATCAGCGCCGCGGGCGAAGTGCTTACAGAAGCTCTCGAAGATTCCGGCAGCGTGGCGGAAAAATTGGACAGGGCAGAGCAGAAGATTTTTACCGTTACGCAGAAAAAAGTCAGCGGTAACGCCGCTTCGATGAAGGAAATTCTGACTGAAACCTTCGAGGCGATTGACAGACGGCAGGGGCATCATATTACCGGATTGCCCACAGGTTTTGCCGAACTGGATGATTTGACCTGCGGTTTGCAGAACGGCGAAATGGTTATTATCGCCGGCAGACCAAGTATGGGAAAGACCAGCTTTGCGATGAATATGGCCGAGCATATCGGGGCGGATAATAATATTCCTGTCGCTATTTTCTCGTTGGAAATGGGCAGACAGCAGCTTGCCGAGCGTATGCTCTGCAGCAGAGGTATGATTGATTCACAGCTTGTCCGCAAGGGAATGGTCAACGATTCTCAATATCAGGAGCTTGTTCACGCGGCAAGCGAATTGAGTGAAAAACCGATTTATGTTGACGATACGCCGGGCATTACACCGCTGGAACTTCGCGGCAAAGCAAGGCGTCTTCGCAGCAGATATGGTATTAAAGCTATCTTTATAGATTATTTACAGCTTATGAGTATGGGCGGTTCGGTCGAGTCGCGTCAGCAGGAAGTCAGTGAAATCAGCAGATATTTAAAGGCGCTTGCAAGGGAGCTTGAAGTGCCTGTTGTTGTTTTAAGTCAGCTTAATCGCGCGTCTGAAGGCAGAGAAGGACATCGGCCGAGAATGAGCGATCTGCGTGAAAGCGGCAGTATCGAACAGGATGCCGATGTGATTATGCTTCTGCATCGTGAAGATTACTATCACAAAGGCGAAGCGGATTATGAAGAAACGGCTTTGGCCGAGGCAATTATAGCAAAACAGCGTAATGGTCCGACAGACACTGTCGAGCTTAGCTTTAATGGTATTTATACTCGTTTCGGCAACAAGGCGAGAGTAAAAGAACCGTTTTAGCAAAACCTGAAGAATACCACAGGTATTTTTTAATTGCGCGTTGAACGGTTTATAAGTTATTGCACCGGCTTCGCTAAGCCGCGATGTGTAAACGCGATTTTTTAATGCCGTTGGTATAAGGATAGATTTGTAGAAAGGGATTTTATGAATAATTCCAGCAGCCCTGCGATATACAGACCGATGAAGGTTTTGCTTGTTATTTTTATAATATCATTCATTAGTAATCCCACCTTATGCGATTCTATGGGACAAGCTCCGAACACAATTGCAAAATCCAATGCCAATATAACGCAGCCCGCGGTTGCACAGTCTTCGGCGATGGACAACAGAATAATCGACAGCATTTCGGTTATGGGCAATGTTTATATCACCAAGGGCAAAATAATGGCTGCCGCAAGAAGCAGGGCAGGCCAGACATTTACAACTTCGCAGGTACTGGAAGACTGCAAAAGAATAGCGAATCTTCTCGGCGTTGAGTTCGCGTATTACAACGTCGAACCTGCCGGTGATAAAGTCAGGCTTACATTCGTAATCAAAGAAAAAATCGTTATCCGAAAACTTGTTTTCAAGGGTGATAAAAAAACCAAACAAAGCAAACTCACCGAAAAAATCGGATTCCAGAGGGGCGATTATCTTGATAAACTCACGGCATCCGATGGCGCAGAAAAACTAACCGACTATTATAAATCGACCGGTTTCCCATTTGTGAAGATTACCTGCGATGATTCGAGAATCAGTGAAGGAACACTGGAATATACCATCGATACCGGCCCAAAAGTAAAAATCAAAAAGACAAAATACGACGGGAATGGGCATATCAAAAAGGGCGAGCTTAATAAAGTTATTAAAAGCAAGCCGAAAAATATGCTTATTTTCCAGAATTACTATAAACAGGCCGTTCAGGATAACGACCTTATCGAAATTCAGAAGGCTTACGACAAAAGAGGTTATCTCGATACGAAAGTTACCTCTAAACTGAACTTCATTAAAAACCGGAAAGGTGTTGAAATTACGTTTGTCATCGAAGAAGGCAAACAGTACGACCTCGAAAAGATTATTTTTTCAGGCAATGAATTTTTGAGCGACGCCAACCTGATGAGTACCTTCAGATTGAAAAAAGGTCAGTTTTACAGTAATGAAAAAGCTGACTATGACAAAGATGAGATTCTCCGCGATTATCGCGAAAGAGGTTTTATCGATGTTAGAGCGCTGTCGTTAAGGCAGTTTGTCGGCGAAGATAAAATTAACGCGGTATTCGATATTAACGAAGGCGGCAGATACCGCATCGACAACATTAACATCGCCGGCAATAAAAAAGTACAGGATAAGGTAATCAGGCGTATTCTTGATGAAAGAGAATTCAAGCCGGGCGAATGGTACAACGCACACATCGCGCAGGGCAACGGCGAAGGTCAGCTTGAGAAAGATGTAAAAGGAAGCGTTTATTCCGAGACGGCAGTTATTACGCCTGTCGGCGATAAGCCCGGCAGGAAAGACGCTGAAGTCAGAATCAAGGAAGGCAAAACCGGCTCGGTTATGTTCGGTGCCGGCGTAAGCAGCAACGATGGTCTGATTGGTCAGGTTATTTATGAGCAGAGAAATTTCGATATTAAAAAATGGCCGAAAGGCTGGCGAAAATTTTTCTCTGAAGACGCGTTCAAGGGCGCAGGACAGACTTTCAGAATCACTCTCGAACCCGGTACCGAAGTCAGCAGATATTCGGTTAGCTGGACGGATCCATATTGGAGAGATAAACCAATCTCGCTTACTGTATCAGGTTCAAGCTGGGAAAGAAGCAGAGAAAGTTATGACGAGTCAAGAATAAGAGCCGGTGTTGGCTTTACGCATCGTCTTAAAAACGGATGGTATAGAACTTTAGATTTCAGGGCCGAAAGCATTAATATCAGTTCTCTTGATTCTGATGTTCCGAAAGAAATACGGGATGTAAAAGGCAATAGTATGCTGGGCGGTGTTAAAACTGGTTTCGGAAGAAACACAACCGACAGCAAATATCTGCCGACAAAAGGCAAAAATTACGAATTGTCTTACGAACAGGTTGCCGGCGATTTTACGTTCGGCGTTGTCGAAGGTACATACCGCTGGTACAAAACTCTGCGTGAGGATATTGCCAGACGCAAAACAGTTCTTGAAACTAAATTATATGCCGGTTCAATTGTCGGCGACGCTCCGGTATTCGAAAAATTCTATGCCGGCGGCACAGGCAGTCTTAGAGGTTTCAAATATCGCGGAGTCAGCCCTCGCAAAGGTCCTGACGACGACCCAATTGGAAGCCAGTGGATAGTAACCGCCAGCAGCGAACTTCAGGTTCCGATGTATTCGGATAACCTGGCGGGTCTTCTGTTTGTTGATACAGGTATGATTGAAACCGGCGGAATCAGGGCATCGGTCGGTATCGGTGTTCAGATTATGATACCGCAATGGTTCGGACCAGTACCAATGAGATTTGAACTGGCCGCGCCGTTTATGAAGGACGGCGACGACGATACGCAGATTTTCAGTTTCTCTGCCGGTGCATTGTTCTAATAGTTATTTTTCAGGGGAAAATTTTGAAAGGATTAATAAAATGAAGAAACAGAATATTATTCTCGTCGCTTTATTGGCAGTTTTACTGGTCGCAATTTTGTGCATTGAAAATTCATGCGCAGCCAAAGATAAAATGCTGCCGTCGCCGCGAATCGCTGTTGTCAGTGTTCGTGAATTATTCGATAACAGCACGTATAAAACACAGACTGAAAAAGAACTTTCAGACGAAGGCGAAAAAAGATTCGCTGATATCAAAAAAATGGAGCAGGACATAGAGGCTGACAAAAATGCCATCAGCAAATTAAAGGACGACAGCCCGGAATATATGGCTACTCTCAAGGCACTGATGATCAAACAGTCACAGTACGAAGCAGAGAAGGAATTTTATCAGCAGGATTTGACTCTTAAGGAAATGCACAGCAAAGAAAATATCTATCGCAAAATTCTTGAAGCCATCGCGGAAGTCGCCAAAGACAAGGGCTTCAATATGATTCTCAACAGGGATGATAACTATCTCAATCAGCCTGAAAGCTCTCCGCCGGCTCAAAATCCGACAGATATGATTCTGACTACCAAGACGCACAAACTTCTTTATTATGATAAATCTTATGACATTACACAGGATGTTTTGATTACTCTTAATAACAAAGCTCCCAAGACAAAATAACTATGAAAATGACAATAAATGAAATAGCTCAAATTTTAAAAGCGCAGCTTGTCGGCAGCGGTTCTGCCGAAGTTACAGGCGTTTGTACTTTTGAAACCGCTGTGCCGGATAAAATAACTTTTGCCTCCGATGCCAAACTGCTTGAGCAAATCGCGACTTGCAAAGCGGCCGCGGTGATTGTGAAAGACAAAGTCGAATCGCCAATACCGCTGCTTGTTGTCGGTAATGTCGAAAAGGCGCTCATCGAAACGATGAAATTATTTATGCCGAAACTTGAAAAACCGGCCGCGGGAATACATAAAACCGCCGTTGTAGAAGATGGAGCCGATATTGCCCCGACAGCATCGATTGGGGCTATGGCATTAATAAGGAAAGACGCTAAAATCGGTGCCGGGACGGTAATTGGCGCCGGCTGTAAGATTGGACAAAACGTTACAATCGGCAAAGACTGCAAACTTGACGATAATGTGGTTGTTTATCACAACTGCACGATTGGTAATTATTGTTTTATTAGCGCAAACGCGACAATAGGAGCTACCGGCTTTGGTTATTATTTTATCGACGGCCGACATCAGTTGATTCCGCACACCGGTGGTGTTATTATAGAAGACTGCGTGGAAATTGGCGCAAACACCTGTGTTGACAGGGCGAAATTTGGCAATACAATTATTGGTGCCGGTACGAAGATAGACAACCTTGTCCAGGTGGCGCATAATGTTGTTATCGGCAAGTGCTGTCTTATAGTTTCGCAGGTTGGTATTGCCGGCAGTTGTAAAATTGGCAACGGTGTCGTTCTTGCCGGTCAGGTTGGTATGAAAGACCATATAACCATCGGCGATATGACACGAGTCGGCGCGCAAGCCGGTGTTATAAATGATATTGGTCCGAATTTAACAGTCGTTGGTTCGCCGGCGATTGATGCTAAGGAAAAATTTCGGCAAGTGCTTTCGACCCAGAAACTGCCGGAAATGAATAAGCAATTAAAACAGTTGTTGAAGAAAGTTGAGCAGCTTGAAGCCGCAAAAGACAATAGCAAGTGAATTTAGACTTTCCGGCAAAGGAATGTTCGGCGGTCAGGACGCGAAAGTCCTTTTCCGACCCGCGGATGTTGACACGGGTATTGTGTTTGTACGTCTCGATATGCCCGAACCGGTGCGCATCGAAGCAAATGTCAAAAACATTGGCCAGCGGAGCAGAAGAACTGCGCTGATAAAGGGCGATGCGAGCATCGAAACGGTCGAGCATTGTCTGTCGGCTGTAAGCGGGCTGGAAATAGATAATATCATTATCGAAGTTGATGGTCCGGAACTTCCGTGTATGGACGGCGGGCCGCTTGAGTTTTTCAAGGCGCTGAAAAAGGCAGGCTGTGTCGAACAGTCCAAACCTCAAAAAGAATTTACGATTACCGAGCCTGTTACGATTGTGGAAGGCGATGCGTCGATATATGCTCTTCCATGTGCTTCTGATGAATTGCAGATTACGTATGATATGGATTACACCAAGCATACCGGCATCGGCAGGCAGATGTTGAGTTGTACGCTGACACCTGAATATTATGAGCAGAATCTTGCACCGGCAAGAACGTTTCTGCTTGAAGCCGAGGCAATGCAGTTTCAATCACACGGAATTGGTACGCATTTAACCCCGAAAGATATTCTTGTTATCAATTCTGACGGGCCGATTAAAAACAGTTTCAGATTTCCAGACGAATGTGTCCGTCATAAAATTGTCGATTTAATCGGCGACATCGCGCTTGTCGGCAGAAGAATCAAAGGCCGAATCGTCGCGTACAAGAGCGGTCATAATCTAAATCAGTCGCTGGCCAAAAAACTTGTTCAGCAGGCCGAGCAGCAGGACAGAGTTACAAAAGCCGGTACGGACGCGCTGCTCGATATTCGCAGGATTCAAAAAATATTGCCGCATCGCTATCCGTTTTTGCTGGTTGATAAAATCATCGAAATTGACGGCGATAGGTTAATCAAAGGCGTTAAGAACGTAACTTTTAATGAAATGTTTTTTCAGGGGCATTTTCCCGGAACGCCGATAATGCCGGGCGTTTTAATTCTTGAAGCGCTCGCACAGGTATCCGGTTTGCTTTTTGCGCAGAAGCTGGAGCATACCGGTAAACTGGCACTTTTGCTTGGGATGGATGCGGTGAGGTTACGAAAAACCGTTGTGCCAGGCGACCAGTTGATTCTGATTTCTGAAACGACAAGAATCAGAAGCAGAACGGCTGTATGTAAATGTCAGGCTTTGGTCGGAGACGCCAAGGCCGCTGAAGCGGAAATAATGTTTATGCTCGTCGATGACGAGACTGTATAATGTTTTTTTTCAGGAAGATATAGAATGACTAAAATTCATCCAACTGCAGTTATTGAACCAAGTGCGCAAATTGGAAATGATGTCGTAATTGGCCCTAACTGCTACATCGATTCAGGGGCAAAATTAGGCAATGGCTGTATTCTCGACGCTAATGTCGTAATCGGCAGGAACGTAATTATTGGGGAAAAAAATGTTTTTTATCCCAGTACGGTAATTGGCAGAAATCCTCAAATGCTTGGCGCTACGCCGGACTCTCCCTGCGGCACGCTCGAAATCGGCAATAATAATATGATTCGTGAATTTGTTACAATTCATCCGAGCATTTATACCGACAGTAAAACAAGCGTAGGCAGCGATAATTTGATTATGGTTGGGGCGCATATCGGTCACGACTGCATTGTCGAAGACAAAATAGTCTTAAGCAATATGACACAAATAAGCGGTCACTGCAAGGTTGAAACTGGCGCCTGGCTTAGCGGCTCTGTATTGATTCATCAGTTTACGACAGTCGGCAAATGGAGTTATGCTACCGCATTGGCAGGCCTCAATCACGATGTTCCTCCCTTTGTTACTGTAAGCGGCCATTATCCGCCTGAAGTAAGATTAATTAACGAAAGAGGAATGATAAGAGCAGGTCTCAATGATAATCAGCAGCGAGCGGTTTTAGATGCTTTTAAATTTTTATTCAAGAATGATAAACCGCTTCTTGAAAACGCCAAAACCCTGGTGGCACAGGGCGGCCTCGATGAAAACGTTCAGTATCTCGTGGATTTTATTTTAAGAAGCAGCCAGCATCGTTTCGGCAGGTATCTCGAATCATTGAGAAGAAAACATTAGTAAATCTCTGTGGCCTCTGCTGGAGCGAAGCGAAAGTCCTCGAATCTTTGGGATTTTTGCACCTCGAAAGCAAAAATCAGAGAGGATGTTCTCTGTGGCTAAAAAAGAAAAATATCTCTGTGGCAAATAATATGGAAAAAATAAGAACAGCAGTCGTTGGTGCCGGCAAAATGGGGCACATTCATTCAAAGGTTTTAAGCAAACTTCCGCAGAGTAACCTTGTCGCGATAGTCGATGTTCAGGAAGAAAAAGCAAAAAAACTGGCGAAAGAATTTAAGTGTGAATATTTCACAGACCCCAAAGAACTTATCGGCAAAGTTGACGCTGTTACAATTTCCGCTCCGACAAAAAGCCATCTTGCGATTGCGGAGGTTTTGATAAAAAATAAAATCGCGGTGCTTATTGAAAAGCCGCTTGCCGCAAGTTCAGAAGAAGGCGAAAAAATCGTCGCACTGGCAAAGCAGTACGATGTTGTCGTCGGCGTGGGGCATTCAGAAAGATGCAATCCTGTTGTGCAGGCGATGAAGCGTTTGAAAATCGAACCCAAGTACATCCAGGCCGAGCGAATCAGTCCGTATTCTTTCCGTTCGACTGATATCGGCGTTGTGCTGGATGTTATGATTCACGATATCGATATTATTCTTGCTCTTGCGCAGAGTCCTGTGAAAAAAGTTGATGGTTTTGGCGTAAATGTCATTGCCGATACCGAGGATGTTTGCAACGCGAGAATATTTTTTGAAAACGGCTGTGTTGCCAACGTTACCGCCTCAAGACTTGCGTTGAAAACGCTTAGAAAAATCCGTGTATTCAGCAGGCAGGCATATTTGAGTCTGGACTTTTTCAAAAAAGAAGGAATTGTAATAAAGACCGATGGCAATGTTGACGTTGTCAAATGGGTCAAGGAAAAACAGGCTCTCGGCAATTTCGATTTTACTGGAATCAACTGGCCGGAGTTACTTCATATCGAGCAGTTGAGTATTGACGACAGAGAGCCGCTGCGTGTCGAGCAGGAATCTTTTCTTGCCGCCGTTGCCGACAGAACAAAGCGTCCTGAAGTTACAGCCGAGGAAGGTTTGGCCGCGCTCAAGTGCGCTGAAGAAATTCTCAAGTCCGTCAAAGAACACAAGTGGGAATAGACGAATTTAAGATTTGATTTAAAATTTAAGGCTGTCTCTATTGAATTTAATTAGGGACAGCCACCTATTAAATTTCGGCCGTAGGCGGCTTCATAATTTTGATTTTTGCTATTTGATTTTTTACCTATTTTATGGTATAATACCCGTGTAAAATTGATGGATGGGGTTTTTACTATACCCTGTCCCCTATACCCTAAACCCTTTACTCTAAAACTTGCACATATTTTCTGGCTATCAGACATCTTTAATTTTTTAGACGATTTCACTTCATTTTACTACGTTTCCAAATGATTTTACTTCAATTTACTTTGATTTAGTTACGTTTTAGTGTCAAAAAATGTTGATTTTGGTCAAAACTGACTAAAAAAATGAGCAGTTAGCGGTGTTTTTGACGGTTTTTGGGGTGTTTTGATATGCTTTTTGAGGCTTTTTTAACGTTTTTGAACGTTTTTTTTATAAATTTCGCGCACGTTTTGATGTAAATTCTTGCACACTTTTGGTACAATAGCCAAATTGGTTTATTCTCTGATTTCTATAGTCAGATATATAGAGTATGTAGGGGCTGACCTGTGTGTCTGCCCTGTAAAAAATAACGGAAATTAAATGCAGAAATCCATAAAAATAATTGGCGCTAATCAGCACAACCTTAAAAATATAAGTGTCGAGATACCGCGCGATAAATTTGTTGTGATAACCGGTATCAGCGGTTCGGGCAAAAGTTCGCTTGCGTTCGATACGATTTACGCCGAAGGGCAGCGGAAATATGTCGAGTCGCTAAGCGCGTACGCACGTCAGTTTCTCGAACAAATGCAAAAGCCGGACGTTGAACATATTGAAGGTCTGCCGCCGACGATTGCCATAGAGCAGCGAAGCGCATCGAGCAATCCGCGTTCGACCGTCGCGACAACGACAGAGATTTACGATTACTGCCGAGTACTTTACGCAAGAGCGGGCACTCCGCACTGCTGGGTCTGCGGCAAGGAAATTTCCAGTCAGCACGCATCGCAGATTGTCGAAAATATTATGTTGCTGCCGCAGGATACGAAGGTGCAGATTTGCTCTCCGCTGATTCGCGGACAAAAAGGCGAACATCGTGAAATCTTTCAAAAGATTCAAAATGAAGGTTTCGTTCGTGTTCGTCTTGACGGTACAATTTACGACATCAAAAATGTTCCCAAGCTCGACAAAAATAAAAAACACGATATCGCGGCGGTTGTCGATAGATTAATAATAAAGGATACCATTCGTGTTCGTCTTGCTGATTCGATTGAAACCGCATTAAAACTTGGCGAAGGTCTTGTTGTTGTGATGGTTCAGGAGCCGGGCGGCGATAAGCAAAATGGCGGCAACGGCGGCTGGAAAGATTTGCTCTTCAGCGAAAAATTTGCCTGCGATGCGCATCCGCAATCGTCGCTTGAAGAGCTTTCGCCTCGCTTGTTCAGTTTCAACAGTCCTTATGGTGCGTGCCCCGGCTGCGACGGCCTGGGTCAGATTCTCGAATTTGACGAAGACCTGATTGTGTCGGATAAAAATCTTACGCTCGAAAACGGTGCCATTGAAGCCTGGCGAAAGGGCGGCAAGAGGATGAACATTTATTACAGTGTGATGATACAGAAATTCTGCGAAGATTTTGAAATCAGCCGGCAGATACCGTTTGCGAAAATTCAGCAGGAAGTAAGAAAAATCCTTATGTACGGCACCACGGAGCAGGATGAGAAAAAATATCGAACATCTTTCGAAGGTGTAATTCCAAACCTTAATCGTCGCTGGCAAAACACAAGCAGCGAATACGTAAAAGCACGCCTGCACAGTTATTTATCCGAACAGCCCTGCAGAACGTGCGGCGGAACAAGGCTGCGAAAAGAAGCGATTGCTGTTACAGTCGGCGGTAAAAACATAAGCGAAGTTTCTGGTATGAGTGTTGAGGATGCGCAGAAATTTTTCACAGGGTTGAATTTACATGGCGAAAAGGAGATTATCGCGGCCGGCCCGTTGAAAGAAATCAAAGCGAGATTGAAATTTCTCGTCGATGTCGGTTTAGGTTATATCACATTAAACCGCACAAGCGCAACATTAAGCGGCGGCGAAGCGCAGCGAATCCGTCTTGCAACGCAGGTCGGCAGTGGACTTGTTGGCTGCTGTTATGTGCTCGATGAGCCTACAATCGGTCTGCATTGCCGTGATAACGACAGACTGCTTGGCATTTTGAAAAGCCTTGTCGAAATTGGAAATACCGTTATTGTCGTCGAGCACGATGAGGATATTATTAAGGCTGCCGATTATGTTATCGATATCGGCCCCGGCGCAGGCGACCATGGCGGCGAGGTTATAGCGGCCGGTTCTTTGCAGGAAGCGTTAAATGCTCCGCGTTCGCTGACAGGCGATTATCTTTCCGGCCGAAAGAAAATTGAAGTGCCGACACGAAGACGTACAGTTCGAATGACGCACTGCATCGAAGTCAAAGGCGCAGCGGAGAATAATTTGAAAAGTATCGACGTCAAATTCCCGCTTGGTGTTTTCACATGTGTAACAGGCGTTTCAGGCTCCGGCAAAAGCACGCTCGTTACGGATATTCTGCTAAAAGGGCTTTGGCGCAAGCTGTATTATGCCGGCGCAAAACCCGGCAAACATAAAAATATCCTCGGCACAAGTCAGGTCGATAAAGTGATTGAAATCGACCAGTCGCCAATCGGTAAAACGCCGCGAAGCAATCCGGTTACATATACAGGCGTATTCGATTTGATTCGCCAGTTGTTCGCCAAAACACGTGAAGCGAGAATCCGCGGCTACAACTCCGGCAGATTCAGTTTCAACATCAAAGGCGGCCGATGCGAACACTGTCAGGGGCAGGGCACGAAAAAAATAGAAATGCACTTTTTGCCGGATGTTTACGTCATCTGTCAGGAATGTAAGGGCAAAAAATACAATCCGCAGACCCTTGAAATTACGTACAAAGGCAAGAATATCGCCGATGTTCTCGATATGCGGATTGAAGAATCGTTGAAATTTTTCACAAATTTTCCGCACATCGTTCGTCTGTTGAAGACTCTCAATGATGTCGGACTTGGATATATGCAGCTCGGCCAATCTTCTACAACGTTGTCCGGCGGTGAAGCGCAGCGTGTCAAACTTGCAGCAGAATTGGGCAAAACATCCACAGGGCATACGCTTTATATTCTTGACGAGCCGACAACTGGTCTGCATTTTGCCGATATTCATAATTTGCTGAATGTACTGCAAAGATTGTGTGATTTGGGAAATACGGTGATAGTTATCGAGCATAATCTTGATGTTATAAAACTGGCCGATTATATTATAGACTTGGGTCCGGAAGGCGGACAGGCCGGCGGTCAGGTTATTGCCACTGGTTCGCCGGAGGAAATTTTAAACGTGAAAGCAAGTTATACCGCGAAATATCTTAAACAGCATTTGAACGGCGGCGCGAAAAACCAATGAAAAATTTTAAAACTCTACAATGGGTTGGCGATATAAACGGCAGTCTGGAA
Source organism: Planctomycetaceae bacterium (assembly GCA_021371795.1). Taxonomy (NCBI): domain Bacteria; kingdom Pseudomonadati; phylum Planctomycetota; class Planctomycetia; order Planctomycetales; family Planctomycetaceae; species Planctomycetaceae bacterium. The sequence continues at coordinate 35,223 of JAJFVK010000014.1, forward strand.
TTGACAGACCAGCGGAGACTGCCTGTCGAATTTGTTACCATTCGGTGCAGAACTGTCGAGCAGTTATACAATTTAATAAAGACTCTCGCCGTAAGAGGTGCACCGGCAATCGGCGTTGCCGCTGCGTTTGGCGTTTGTCTTGCCGCGCAGGAAACAGAAAATTTAAAACTTCCAGAAGCCGTAAAACACATCGAAGAGAAAATTAATTATTTGGCTTCATCAAGACCGACTGCCGTCAATTTGTTTTGGGCATTGGAGAGGATGAAGAAAAAGTTAAACGAAATTACTGAAGTTGATAATCTGCAAAAATGTTTATTAGACGAAGCGCAGAAAATTTTCGATGAAGACGTTGAAATGTGCCTTAAAATCGGAATCAACGGGGAAAGATTTATTGCAGACGGCAGTTCGATTCTGACGCACTGCAACGCCGGTGCTCTTGCGACAGCCGGCACAGGTACTGCGCTTGCCCCGATGTTCGAGGCGCAGAAAAATGGCAAAAAATTTAAAATTTATGTCGACGAAACCCGCCCGCTTTTGCAGGGTGCGCGTCTTACCGCGTGGGAGCTTACGCAGGCAGGCATTGATGTTACGCTGATTTGCGATAATATGGCCGGGACGCTTATGAAGGATGGAAAAATAACTGCTGTAATAGTCGGTGCAGACAGAATCGCCGCTAATGGCGATACCGCGAATAAAATCGGAACTTATTCGGTGAGCGTTCTGGCGAAAGCGCACAATATTCCATTTTATATCGCTGCGCCGTCGAGCACTTTTGATTTTAAGATTCAAACCGGCGATGAAATTCCAATTGAACAGCGAAACGCTGATGAAGTTTCTAATTTTATGAATTTAAGGACTGCACCGAATGGAATTAAGGTGTATAATCCCGCTTTCGACGTTACGCCGGCGGAAAACATAACAGCAATAATAACTGAAAAAGGTGTTATCGAATGTCCGACAAGAGAAAAAGTCAAAAATCTGATGAACTCGTAACGCTTCCTGATTCGGCGAAAGAAAAAAGAGCAGACATTTTTGTTTTGTTTCTGCTTTTGGCTTTCGGGCTTTATCATTCGATTAATTATTGGGGGCATCAGCCTGTTCCGCATTTTGATTTTCACTGTTTTCATACCTCGAGTCGTCCGCTTTTATCATTTCAACCGCCGACAGATTATAAACGCACTCCGCTTGTCGGACTTTTGCACATCTGGCTTGGCAAAATCACCGGCGGAGCGTATCCGGAGTTGCAGGGCGGCTGGCTTTTAAATTCGATTTCACACACGCTGACGGTTGTTTTTCTGTGGCTGGCTGGTCGGCATATCATCGGCAAACACGCGATATGGTTTGCAATCATTGCCATCATTAATCCTTTTGGACTGCAACTGCTGACGGAAGCTATTGCCGAAACACCGATGCTGTTTTTTATCTGGCTAACGTTTTATTTGATTTTCATTCGTTCCAGATGGGCGTATCTTGCCGCCTCGCTGGCGACGATGGTGCGTTACGAATGTGCCGCGCTGATTTTCGGTATGTTCGTAATGGATATGATAGAAGGCAATAAAAAGCAGCGCATTATGGCTTTTGTGTATTCTGCGGCTGCGTCAATTCCGCTGGGACTATGGCTGCTGGGCACATTTCTCGAAGGCAACACCGGCGGCACTCACTATTTGAATATTTTCTCAAAAGATTACATCACGCAATTCACCGGCGGCGCAGACAAAAGCACCGGCTTTTTAAAAAATGCAAAAGTTTTGTGGGAGGCCGGTTTTCTTTCGCTGATTCAGCCGGTTCCTTCTATGTCAGAATCATTTTCCAAAACAATAATGATTTTCAGCCAGGTATTTGTCGCGGTCGCGTTTTTCTTCGGCTCAATTTACGGCCTGATTAAAAAGCAATGGAAGATTTTGATTATGCTGATTTTCTTTGTGCCGTATTTTGTAGTGCACGCCAAATATCCTTATCCGATTCAGAGATATTACGCGACGGTATTTGGAATTGTGATGCTGATAGGCATTTACGGCGTTGTTGGTTTCTGGTCTCTTGTAAAAAGATTTTTACCCAGGCCGGCAATTATTTGCGCACAGACTCTTTTTCTGATAACCTGTCTTATATGGACGCTGACACTTTGGGGCTATTTGCCGCGTATTGCGACTATGAGCATGGCGAGTGTCCGGCTTCCGTATGTCAGTATATTAGTTATGGCGATTGCGTTTGCTGCCGGATTATATATCTGCCGTAAAAATATTTTCACTCGCATTGTCGTTCTTTTATTAATGTTGCTGATGATTGTTTCAAATCAGTTTAGCGTGGCTGCTGTTGTCGGCAACGGCGATCGTGATATAGAGTTTAAATATTTGACAGACTGGTATTGCCAGAACGCAAAGCCGAACGAAAAACTTGTTACTACTGTGCCGATTATACTCACGATTATGGCTCCACAGTATAAGGACAATTTCATTCACACGAATACGTTTGATGCGAACTCTCCGGAGGAGTTTGTCCGCCAGTGTTACGAAAGGGGTATCACCTATGTTGCGTGGGATTCGCGAATGGGTATGACGCCGGGCAATGTATATTATAAATCGTGGAAGATGGAGAACATAGCGCCTTTAGCCGTTGGCAGAGATATTGGCCCGTATCAGTTTATCACGCAGATTAGAGTCAATCAGCGGAGATATATAAACCTGTACCGTTTGCGTCCTGTCTCGCAGTTGCTGCAAAAATAAATTTTTGGCAGTGGAATGTGCCTTTTGACTTCCTGTGGAGGCGCAAGCGTTGCAATGGTATTTTTCAAGATTGTCATAATACAAAACTGCCGATTTGCATAACAATCCTGTTATTTGGGGGTGTTTGTTATTCTGTCTATTGACCTGCTATAAGTAAATTTAGTATTCTTGCATAGTATATGGCAAACTATGTGAAGAATAGATGGCTGATTGCTTTAAGCGCGGTTGGTATTCATATTTCCATCGGCTCGGTTTACGCGTGGAGCGTAGCGGCTAAGCCGATTATGAATCTCTTCGGCTGTTCACTTTCTAAAATTACATTTACATTTTCAATCGCAATTTTTTTTCTCGGATTGAGCGCAGCATTTCTGGGGCAGTTCGTCGAAAACAAAGGGCCTCGAAAAGCTGGAATGCTCGCTGCATGTTTTTTCGGTGTCGGCGTTGCCGCGTCAGGACTGGCAATCAGACTGCAATCGATTTGGCTTTTATACTTATGTTATGGAATGCTCGGCGGAATCGGTATCGGCATCGGATACATCACACCTGTCTCAACTTTGATAAAATGGTTTCCAGACAGAAGGGGACTTGCGACGGGCATCGCGATTATGGGATTTGGTTTTGCGGCTTTTGTCAGCAGTTTTGTAATGAAAAAATTAATGTCCATTCCTTCGGTAGGTCTTGAAGGAATGTTTTATATTCTTGGCTCCGCATATTTTATTTTAATATTTACCGCATCGCAATATATTGCGCCGCCTCCGAAAGGGTGGATGCCTGCGGGCACGAAATTAAGTAACGGGGCGATGAAAATCAAAACCGACCTTGCACAATTGACCGCAGGCCAGGCGGTTAAGACGGTTCGGTTTTATTTTCTCTGGCTGATGTTCTTTATCAATATCTGCTGTGGTATATCGGTGATTTCGGTTGCTTCGCCGATGGGGCAGGAACTGGCCGGGTTATCAGTTGCTGCGGCGACAGGAATGGTCGCGATACTCGGCATATTCAATGGTCTGGGCAGAATCGGCTGGTCGAGTGTTTCAGACCATATCGGCAGACCCGTAACATGGACGTCTTTTTTTGTAATTCAGATTGTTTTATTTTTACTGCTGCCGAAAGTTTCACAGCCGATGGTTTTTCAGATTTTTATATTTTTGATAATCACCTGCTACGGCGGAGGATTCGCCTCGATGCCGGCGTATATCAGCGACTTGTTCGGCACAAAACAGGTTTCGGCGATTCTCGGCTATATTTTGACGGCGTGGTCGGCGGCGGGCATCGTCGGGCCAATGCTGCTTGCATACGTGAGAGATAAAACACAAAGTTATTCATCGACGTTGTACATTTTCAGCGGTTTATTTATAGCGGCATTGCTCATCTCAATTCTATTAACTATCAATATCTGCGAGATACGAGCTAAAAATCTTGAACCGGCGGTTTCTTTAGCGTAAACTGTTTACGCGATGAAAGACAAATTATCAATACTGCTGGTAAATCCGCCGATTTATGATTTCGCGGCTTACGACTTCTGGCTCAAGCCTTTGGGGATGCTAACGGCTGCGGGCAAAATCGCAAACGCAGACTTTCAGCTATTCGATTTTTTAGACCGTGTGCATTCTTTTTATTCAGGCAAACCGAAATTTAAAAATGACAAATGGGGACGCGGGAGTTTTTATTCAGAAATAATCACCAAGCCCGATGTTTTTAAAAATGTCCCTCGAAAATTTTGCCGATTCGGACTGCCGAAAGATTTTTTTATCGAATTTCTGAAAGAAAATGACCATTGCGATTATGTTTTCGTTCAAACCGTAATGACTTACTGGTATTTAGGCTATAAAGAAGTTATCGAAACTGTAAAAACTTATTGGCCTAAAGCGAAAATAGTTTTAGGTGGGCCTTATACAAAAATTTGTCCGGAACACGCAAAAAGTATTGGTGCGGATTTTATTGATGGAGAGGAAAACAACCCCGTCATGGTCCCCGCAAGAGGGATTGAAATGATGACGAGACTAAACGGGGTGTCATTGTGGAATCTTTATAAAAATCCGGAAACGGCAGCGATGAAGATAACGCAGGGGTGTCCTTTCAAATGTACTTACTGCACTGTACCTATTTTTAATAAAGGATTTACGGCCAGGCCTTACGAAGAAATAATCGAGGAATTCAATTTTATAATTTCGCTCGGCGTTAAAAATATCGCATTCTATGACGATGCGCTTTTATATAAAGCTGATGAAGTTATAAAACCTTTTCTACGGTATGCCATTAATAACAAAATTAAAATTAATTTTCACACACCGAATGCGCTTAACGCAAGATTCATAGATGCAGAACTTGCGGATTTACTTGTGAGGGCAGGCTTCAAGAGTTTTTATCTTGGTTTTGAGAGCAGTGCAGATGAATTTCAAAAGCAGACCGGCTCGAAAATTTTAGACAGGGAATTTTCAGAGGCTGTGAAAAATCTTGTTACGGCCGGTGCTGAAAAAAATAGTATTACCGCATATTTAATCCTGGGACATCCGAAATTTGAGATTCAAAATGTTGAAGACTCTATGAAATATGTTAACAGCCTGGGTGTTCGGTCGATGTTGGCGGATTTTTCACCTATTCCTATTGTGGCGGACAGCAAACTATGTGAGAAATATGTTGATATAAGCGAGCCTTTGATGCACAATAAGACCGTCTTTCCGATTATTGTATATGGGGCTGATAAAGTGAATCGAATAAAAGATATATGCCGAAGTTTAAATCATAAAGTCGAAGGTGCCGAATGAAACAAAGCAGAGAAATAAGTTTTGGAAAAAGAAGCGGATTGAAGGTTCATCCAGTGAGTATGGGAGGGATGCGTTTTCCGAAAGATGTCGATGAGGCTATTTTGCTTATCAGGCAGGCTATTGATTCAGGCATGATTTATATTGATACGAGCAGAGGTTATAGCGACAGCGAAACAAAACTTGCCAGGGCACTTAAAAACGGTTACAGAGAAAAAGTAATTCTTTCAACAAAGTGGTGTCCGTGGAATCTTAAAGTCGAAGACAATGATGATACTTCCGCGGAGTGCACTTACAAGAGACTCCGTGAATCGATGAAAAGGCTCGATGCCGAGTATCTGGATTTTTATCAGATATGGAGTATTAATAACAGGGAACAATGGGAGCAGGTAACGTGCAAAGGCGGAATGCTCGACGGAATTTTACGCGCTAAAAAAGAAGGGCTTGTAAAGCACATCGGTTTTACAACTCACGATACACCTGAAAATATCGAAAAATATATCGATGAGGCGGATTGGTGTGAAGCGATTCTGTTTACGTATAATATGCTGAACAGGACGTATGAGGATTCAATCGCCAAGGCGCACGAAAAAGGCATTGCGACAATAGTAATGAATCCAATCAGCGGCGGAGTTTTAGTGCAGGATTCGCCGCCGTTGAATGTTGCGGTTAAAAACGCGATTGGTTCGGATGATTTGGTTGAAACCGCGCATCGATGGCTTAAGACGAATAAAAACATAGATACGATTATCTGCGGCATTGCCAAGCCGTCTGATATAACTTCAACACTTGCAAATTATGAGAAGCCTGATTTTACGCCGGAGCAGATAAAACGACTTAATACGGAATTTGAAAAAATATCAATCAAAAACACCGGTTTTTGTGTCGATTGCAAATATTGTCTGCCATGTCCGAAAAATATTTATATTCCCGGCTTTATGAATATCGCGTATTTCAGTGAATATTTAAAAGTTGAAGACAAGCCGCGCGACAGCTATAACTGGATGGTCAATCCGATTAATGCGAGCAGTTCTGCCGACCCGTCGGAATGTATCGAATGCGGCAGATGTGAACAGAAATGTACGCAGAGAATTAAAATTATCGATATGCTTAAAAGGCTAAAACGAAAATTTGGATAATATTTTTGTAAAGATATAATTGTAGTTATTTTGTTTTCCAATCGTATTCTGCGTTGCCGTGGCTTTCGGGGTCGTCATTGGACATCAGGAAAATTTTGCCTCTCGCGGATTTGTCTTTGTCAATCCATCCGACAACGTAAACAGGCGCTTCTGTCGGCCATTGTTTTTTGTCAGCATCAGTTTTGACCTGAAGATATTTTCCTTTGGTAATGAAATACAATAGCTTCTTATTGTAGCCGTTCGGGTCGCAATATGTTTTTGTCGGGTCGATGTTGCCGCGGAAGTCAGCGGTTATTGTATAACTCGATTTGTCTTCAGGGTACTCATAACTGCATTGCCAATGACCTTTGGCCAGGCCGTTTGGTTCGATTGCGATTTCAATATTGCCTCTGTTTGTGTCTTTTCTTGTAACAGGTGAGGTTAGGATCGTTTCGCAGAGTATCAGCGTTTTGCCGCCTTTACCCGTTTGTTTAACAGGCAGCGGCATAAGCCGTTTTTCTTCGAACCACGGTCTTTCATCATAAGCGGCCTTTTTGTCAACCGGTCCGAAGATTGCGGATAAGTCAATCATATACAGCAGGGCGCCGATTAATAACACTACAAGCAAACCAAGAAGAGCGGCTGAGCCATTATTTTTTAAGTTTTGCATTTTTGTTTTCCTGAATATTTTATTTTAAAGAAATTGTTCTACCGGTTTGGGCGGATTTCTTTTCAGCTAAAACAATTTTGACAGAATTGAGCGAATCCTGCGGTGTTGTAATTGCCGGGATTTTTTTGCCGTTGATTGCTTTTATAAAGTGCAGCAGTTCGCCCATATAACCATTGTTCTTCGGTAGTTTTGGCGTAATTAATTTTCCTTTGTCGGTCGCGACTTTAAATACCGGCGTTCTTGTGCAGTCATACGATATTGTCGCTCTCTCAAGCATTACATTAAAACTCATTTCGAAGCCGAACCCTTTTTTCATTGTCCAGCCGCCCTCTGCGGTAATGACTTTATTGTCGTCATATATGAAATTAGTAACGATGTAATCGGTGCCTTTGCTTGGGCCTTTAATGCCGCGTGAAAAAACTTTTTTCGGCGTTCCGAAAAGATACTGAACGTAATCGCTGTCGTGGATGTGCAGATCGAGAATCGCTCCGCCGGATTTGTTCTTGTCCATAAACCAGTTGTTCCATGACCATATTGGAGCATAACTTAATCGCTGAAAAGTTGCGCCTAATACTCTTCCGTATTTTCCGGAATTGACAATGTTGCGAAGGTATATGTATTCCGGCCAAAATCTGATGCAATGGCCAATCTGCAAAATCTTTTTATATTTCTTCGCGGCGTCAATCATCTTTTTACAATCTTTGGTATTCAGTGCCATCGGTTTTTCACATAAAGTATGCAAACCGGCCTTGATTGCTTTAATTGTGTAAATGTAGTGCAGATATGTGGGGAGCGTTATCGAAACAGCGTCGAGGTTTTGCTCTTTAACCATTTTGTCGAAATCAGAGTAGAGCGGGATTCCTTTTAAATCGAGCACCTTTTTTGAGCCGCGAATATTACCGACGGTTCCGGTTGCAGATAATCTGCACATCTCCACATCGCACACAGCGGCGATTTTGACATTTTTTATTTGCTGATAGCACTGGAAGTGCATCTTGCCCATAAAGCCGAAGCCAACTATTCCAATCCTAATCATTTCTGCAATCCTTTATTTTCAAAATGGTGATTTTATTAAAATAATATAAATATTTTATCCTGGCAAGATGAATTGTCACTAATATTTTATTCGTAAATCCTTGTTTTTTAGGACTTTAAAGAAAATATTGTCGTATCGAGAAAAAAATCTTTACTTCTGTTTGCATTAATGTCGGTAGGTTGTTATTATATAGAGAAATATTTATCGATAAAAGAATCTCTATTAAAACCCTCTACGAAAGGGAATTTATGACAGAAAATATGAAAGTAGTGCCGGTTCCGACGCTGAAGCGACTGCCTTCTTATCTGTACCTGCTTAAAAATTTTAAAAGGCAGGGCAGGGATGTTATTTCGTGTACGCACATCGCGGCAGAGTTGAAGTTTGACCCTACACAGGTACGCAAGGATTTGGAATGGACTGGCATAATAGGCAAGCCCAAAATCGGTTATGTAACAGATTTGCTGATTGACGCGATTGAAGAATTTCTCGGCTGGAAAAACACAACAGACGCTTTTCTTATCGGGGCTGGAAATCTTGGCGCGGCGATTCTTGGTTATGAGCAATTTAAAACTCATGGCATGAATATCATTGCTGTATTCGATAATGACCCTGCGAAAATAGGCACTGTCATTCACGGCACAGAAGTACTGAACATTGAAAAACTTTCCGACCTTGTTCGGCGAATGCACATTCACATCGGCATAATTACAGTTCCGGCTGCCGTGGCGCAGAACATCGCGGATACTTTAATCGAGGCAGGCATTTTGGCGATTTGGAATTTCGCTCCTGTTATGCTCAAGCATCCCGACAACATCATCGTCGAGAATGTTCATCTTTCAATGAGTCTGGCTGTATTGACAAACGGCCTTAGCAGAAAAATGAAAGGAAATACGGATTAATATGTCAAAGGTTAAGAACACTGAAATACCAAAATTCAAAAAGGTCTGCGAGATACTCGCACGCTACAACAATGATTCGTCTAAGCTGATTCCGATTTTACAGGCTGTGCAGGATGAGTACAGGTATCTTCCGGAAGAGATTATGACTTTTATCGCGACGTCCGTGAAAATTCCGCCTGCTTCAGTTTACGGCGTGGCGACTTTTTACGCACACTTTTCACTTGAGCCGAAAGGCAAATACATTGTGAAGCTTTGCGATGGAACGGCCTGTCATGTGAAAAATTCGATTCCGATTCTTGAAGCGATAAGGGAAAATCTCAATCTAAACGAGAAAACGAAAACTACGCCGGATATGCTCTTTACGGTTGAAACAGTTTCGTGTCTCGGCGCCTGCGGACTTGCGCCGGTGGTTGTAATAAACGACGATGTGCATGGACAAATGACTCCTGAAAAAGCATTAGCGCTTTTGGAAGATATTAAGCGAAAAGAGAGTGTACAATGAATAACGCAGAAAGAAGAATAATAATTTGTGCCGGCACGGGATGCGTCGCCAACGGTTCTTTGAAAGTTTATGAAGAATTCAAAAGAATACTGGGCGAAAAAAATATTCCTGTAACGCTGGAGTTCAAAAAAGAAGAACATAATCACGACGGCATTCGCATTTCCAAAAGCGGCTGTCAGGGTTTCTGTCAGATGGGGCCGTTAGTTACGATTATGCCGCAGGAAATTCTTTATACAAAAGTAAAACCTGAAGATGTAAACGAAATTATCGATACAACAATTATCGGTGCGGGCATTGTGGATAGATTGCTGTACGTCGAGCCGGCAACGAAAAAGCACTGCACCGGGCCGAACGATATACCATTCTATCAGAGGCAGAGCAGAACCGTATTGAAAGAATGCGGATTTATCGACCCTGAAAGCATCGACGAATATATGAGTCACGGCGGATACGAACAGGCCAACCGTGCGTTCACGAAACTTTCCGCAAAAGATATCTGCGATGAAATTTCATTCTCCGGTCTTAGGGGCAGAGGCGGCGGCGGTTTTCCGACAGGTAAAAAATGGGAGCTGACGCGAGTTCAGCCGGGGCCGAAAAAATATGTTATATGCAACGGCGATGAAGGCGACCCAGGCGCGTTTATGGACCGCAGCGTTATGGAAGGAAATCCGCACAGCGTTATCGAAGGTGTTATCATCGCGTGCAAGGCAATCGGCGCAGACCAGTCGTATATTTATGTACGTGCTGAATATCCTCTTGCTGTACAGCGTATGCGAAAGGCAGTTCAGGACGCTTACGAACGCGGCATTTTGGGCAAAGGTGTTTTCGGCACAGTAAATAAAATTGACTGCGAAGTGATGGAAGGCGCGGGCGCATTCGTATGCGGCGAAGAAACGGCATTAATCGCATCGATAACAGGCAAACGCGGAATGCCATCGCCGAAGCCGCCATTTCCGGCACAAAAAGGACTTTGGGATAAACCCACAGTTATAAATAACGTTGAGACACTGGCGACTGTTCCGCTGATTATGAAAAACGGAGCGGCAGCGTTCAAAAAAATCGGCACAGAAAAATCGCCTGGCACGAAAACTTTTGCTCTCACCGGACACGTATCGAATACCGGTTTAATCGAAGTACCATTCGGCGCGACGCTGCGTGAAGTTGTTCACAATATCGGCGGCGGCGTAACCGATGACAAAGGAAATATCACTCCGGAAGGTTTTAAGGCTGTTCAGATTGGGGGGCCTTCCGGAGGCTGTTTAACGAAAGAGCATTTGGATTTGTCGCTCGATTTCGATTCGCTTCGAAGCGTCGGCGCGATGGTCGGTTCCGGCGGTCTTGTCGTGATGAATCATCAGACCTGTATGGTGCAAATCGCAAGGTTCTTTATGCAGTTTACGCAAAACGAATCGTGCGGCAAATGCGTTCTTTGTCGTGAAGGTACGCAGCAGATGCTCGCGTTGCTTGACGATATTATCGAAGGCAGAGCAACTGGCGAAACGCTGAAACTTCTTGAGACGCTTGCATGGGCAGTGCAAAAAGGTTCACTTTGCGGACTGGGCAAAACGGCGCCGAATCCGATTTTGTCAACGATGAAAAATTTCAGGGCGGAATACGAAGCGCACGTTTTTCAGAAACGCTGTCCGACACGCAGATGCAAAGCATTGTGTCTGCCGGTGATTGACGCGGCAAAGTGCAAAGGCTGTACGGCCTGCGTGAAGCAGTGTCCGGTCGGCGCGATTACAGGTGAAAGAAAAATGCCGCACGTAATCGATGCTTCAAAGTGCATCAAATGCGGCGCGTGCATAAAAGTATGTAAATTCAATGCGATTGGGATTTAAATAAATGGAAAATAAAACATTATTTATAGATGGTCGTGAAGTAACTTTTGACAACGAACGCAATCTGCTCGAGGTAATCCGAAAGGCGAATATCGAGCTGCCGACATTCTGTTATCATTCAGAATTGAGCGTGTACGGCGCGTGCCGTCTTTGTATGGTTGATATCGAAGGGCGAGGTCTTGTCGCGTCCTGCTCTACTCCTCCGGAAGCGGGACTCAAAGTCAAGACCAGCAGTCAGGAACTGCGGGAATTGAGACGTATTTCAATTGAACTGCTTTTGGCAAGTCATGATTATTCCTGTCCCACCTGCCAAAAAAATACGAATTGCAAATTGCAGGACCTCGCCCGTAAATTAGGCGTCACGAAAGTAAGATTCAAACCTGTGAAGAAATCGCTGCCGCTGGACGATTCTTCGCCATCGCTTGTTCGCGACCCGAACAAGTGCATTCTCTGCGGCGACTGTGTGAGAATGTGCGCCGAAGTGCAGGGCATAGGCGCTATCGATTTTGCTCATCGCGGTCATAATGTTTGTGTTTTGCCGGCGTTCGGGAAAGACCTGAATTCTGTTGAGTGCGTTTACTGCGGCCAATGTGCAAATGTATGTCCGACCGGCGCTATTACACCAAAATATGAAATTGACGATGTTTGGAAGGCGATTGAAAATCCTGCGAAAAAAGTTGTCGTTCAAATCGCACCGGCCGTAAGAGTCGCGCTCGGTGAAGCGTTTAATCTGCCCGCGGGCACTATTTCCATAGGTCAGATTGTTTCAGCGCTTCGGATTATGGGATTCCATAAAGTTTATGATACTTCTTTCGCGGCTGATTTGACGGTTATCGAAGAAGCGACAGAATTTCTTAAAAGAAAACAAACCGGCGAAAAACTTCCGCAGTTTACGTCCTGCTGTCCGGGCTGGGTAAAGTTCGCTGAACAATATTATCCGGAACTTCTGCCGAACCTGTCTTCGTGCAGGTCTCCGCAGCAAATGTTCGGTTCGCTCGCAAAGAGTATGCTGCCAGGCATTTTGGGAGTTGATGTAAAAGATTTGGTTGTAGTTTCGATTATGCCTTGTACCGCGAAAAAGTTTGAAGCCAAACGCAGTGAGTTTGCGGTCGGTGATATACGCGATGTCGATTATGTATTGACAACGCAAGAGTTGGCCAGAATGATTGAGGAACGCGGACTTGAGTTCAATAAGTTGAGTCCAGATTCGCTCGATATGCCGCTTGGATTCAAAACCGGCGCGGGCGTAATATTCGGCAGCTCCGGCGGTGTAAGCGAAGCGGTATTGAGATACGCTTATGAAAAAATCAGCGGCAAGAAACTGGATTCTTGTGATTTTGTAGAAACTCGCGGCAAAGAAGGTATCAGGGAAATCGGCGTAAATATTGACGGAACGCATTTAAAAATCGCGATTGTGCACAGTCTTGGCAACGCACGCAAAGTAGCGGATGAAGTAAAGGCCGGCAAATGCGATTATGATTTCATTGAAGTGATGGCTTGTCCGGGCGGATGTATCGCCGGTGCCGGTCAGCCTGTTTCGCTCGACCGGAACGTGGTCGCGCATCGAAGCAAAGGATTGTATGAAGCCGACAAGATGCTCCAGCTTCATAAATCACAGGACAACCCATATATCGCAGATGTTTACAAAAATGTACTTAAATCGCCGAATTCTGAAAAGGCGCACAAACTGCTGCATACGAGCTATTACAACCGCAGAAGAATTGAAAGCGATACGCTTGATTTGGGCAGCAATCAGGGCGAAAAACTGGCGGTCAACGTTTGCGTCGGAACAAGCTGCTATATCCGCGGCTCACAAAAATTGTTAAGTCAGTTGATAAATCATCTGCAAAGCTCTAATATAGCGGACAAGGTCGATATTAAGGCGACATTCTGCTTTGAGAATTGCAGTAAAGGCCCGACAATAAAAGTCGGCGATAAGGTAATTCATAAATGCACATTTGAAAAGGCTCGTGAACTGATTGAAGAAAAGATAACGCAAATTCAAACAGGCTAAAATATGAAAAATACGCAGGTCGTTTTTACCAACAAAGCGCGTTGCAGAGATTGTTACAGGTGTGTTCGAGTATGTCCTGTAAAGGCAATCCAGATGCGCGATAACCAGGCGTTTGTTGTTGAAGAAAAGTGCATTATGTGTGGAACCTGCGTTCGGCAGTGTCCGCAGCAGGCAAAAGTTTTCAGGAACGACCTCGAAGAAGCGAAAATCATTGTAAAAGAAAATCCTGTTGTCGCCGCGAGTATCGCGCCATCTTTTGCGGCAGTTTTCAGCAATTGGCAGGTAAATTCATTTGCCTCCGCTTTGCGCAAACTCGGTTTCAGCTATGTTGCCGAGACAGCGGTCGGCGCTTATTATATTTCCCAAAAATCCGGCGAAATCGTCGAAGCCAATCCGGATAAGAATCATTTTTCGACCGCTTGTCCTGTTTTTGTCAAATATGTTGAAATTTATCAGCCGCAGGCGATTGAAAATCTTGTGCCGGTGGTTTCGCCAATGATTGCGCACTCTAAAATCATAAAAGAAAAACTCGGTGGCAAGGCGAAAGTTATTTTCATTGGCCCTTGCATTGCCAAAAAAGGCGAAATTCAACGGCCGGAGTATAAGGGTATTGTTGATTGCGCTTTGACGTTCGCGGAATTGAAGCAATGGTTCGAGCAGGAAAAAATCGACCTGAATAATTGTGAGCAGAGCAGTTTTGATGATGTTGTGCCGGGCAAGGCGAGATATTTTCCTCTGGCCGGCGGTGAAATCAAAACGCGCGAAAAAAGTTCGGATATGCTTGAGCCGAAGATTGTCAGTATCAGCGGTTTTGATGATATTAACGAGGCGCTGAAAAATTGGACGTCCGACGGGCAGGGAATTTTTATTGAGCCTTTGTTTTGTTCAAACGGCTGTATCAACGGGCCGGCGACGGATTGTGCGGAAAATTTGTTCGAGCGAAGGAAGAGAATTATTTCCTACGCGGTGAACAAAAATGAAAAAGCTGATTCGTCTGTCACGCTTGAACTTTCAGCAGGATTTAATCCGCAGATTATCAAAGAAATCGAAGTAACCGAAGAACAAATCCGTGCGCAACTCGAAAAGACCGGCAAATTGAATCCGCAAGACCAGCTCAACTGCGGAGCCTGCGGGTATCCGTCGTGCAGGGAAAAAGCAATCGCGGTTATTCGCGGAATGGCAGAAGAGCAGATGTGCATTCCTTATATGCGGCGGCTGGCCGAGCAGCGAACAGACCGAATTATCGAAACAAGTCCGAACGGGATTGTCATACTCGACGACAAGCTGAATGTTATGAGTATGAACCCGGCGTTCAAGAAATTTTTCTTTTGCACCGATGCGCAGTACGGCAAACGAATTTCTTCACTGATGGATCCCGAACCGTTCGAGATACTGCTCAATTCGGATATGAAATTTAATGAGCAGACCGTTACTCATGAAAAATATAACATAATTTGTCATCAGATTATGTACTGTCTGCGGGAAGAAAATCAGGTTGTCGGTATTTTCGTGAATATCACGAACAGTCAGCTTACTAAAGAAAAACTTGACCAGTTGCGCGTGCAGACGATTTCGCAGGCTCGTGAGCTTTACGATAATCAGCTTGAAATGGCGCAGAAAATCGCGCAGTTCCTCGGCGAAAGCACCGCAAAGGGCGAACGGCTTGTCGCAAATCTGATGCAGCTTGCTGAAGATGAATCGCAGAGAAAACAAAAGAGACGTGAATAAATGTCAAATTTGTACATTGACATAAAATTAGTTCAAAGCTCTAAACTGCCACAGGGGCCTTGCGGCGATTTGGTTGTTTCCGACCGGAATTCTACTTCAACGACAATTATCTGCTGCGATGGAATTGGCTCTGGTATCAAGGCGAATATAGCCGCCAATCTTTGCGCGAGCAGATTGAGTGAGCTTCTCAAAAGTGGATTCACTTTGCGCGAGGCTTTCAATGCCGCGGTTAAAACAATGAATCAGTGGCGGAGTCCTGAAAAACCATTCACGGCATTTTGTATTTGCAGAATTTTAAACGATGGCACAGCGACGATTCTTGCTTATGAATTTCCGCCGGCGATATTGCTTGCATCTGGTTGCGCGACAGTTATCCCGCAGCAAATTCATTCGCAGGATATTTGCATCAGTACCGAATCGACGTGCATACTCGAGCCGGGTGATGCGATACTTTTGACCAGTGATGGCATTACGCAGGCCGGGATGGGTGGAACACTTGTAAATGGTTGGGAAACCGAAGGCGTGCAGAAGTTTGCGAATGCGGAAATACGCAAGGGCACTTCGCCAGACGATATTGCTGTGATGGTTCACAATCAGGCTCGCAATTTGTGGGCAAAATCTAAAGGCGACGATTGCACGGTGTTGGCTGCAAAATGTCGGCAGGGAAATTTTGTAAATTTAATGACCGGGCCGCCGAGTCATCAAGTCAATGACGCGAAAATTGTTCAGGAATTTGTAAATTCGCTTGGAACGCATATCGTTTGCGGCGCGACGACAGCTTCCATCACGGCTAAATATCTTGGTAAAAAGGTTTCCGTCTCGCAGGACGCGAGCTTAATCGCTCCGCCGAAATATTCGATTGACGGAATCGACCTTGTAACTGAAGGCGCGGTGACGCTCAATCAGGTTTATAATATCTGGGATGAAGAGGCTGACAGCTTCGAAGAGGAAAGTGGCGTTACTGAATTATGGCATCATCTTAAAAAAGCTGACTGTATTCGCATATTTATGGGGTGTGCTTTTAACAATGCCAGCGATAATATCGCTTTCAAACAGACCGGCATTTTAACAAGAGCTAAAATCATTCCCTTGCTGGCAAACAAATTACGAAGCGAAGGAAAACTGGTGCTTGTCAGGTATGTTTAGGGTGTCAAACCAGCAGGCAGAGCGTTTAGATTAAAAAATTAAATTGATAACGGGGTTTTGGGCGATACAATACAGAAGCGATGTTTCTATGATACGCGTATATTGGATATTTGATGTCTGGACAAGTCTATCGAACATATCTAACCCATCATGTGTTATTTAACATCTTTCGTTGATATTATGGTAAATATGCTGCGTGTGCAGCTTTATCCGTCAAAAGACGGGATTTTTTATTTTTTTTGAGGAATCTCAAATGAACATTTATGTAGGAAATTTGTCGAACGATTTAACAGAAGACCAGTTGAAACAAGCCTTTGAGGCTTACGGCGAGGTTAAGTCGGCAGCTATTATTAAGGATAAAATCACCGGCGAGCCCAGAGGCTTTGGCTTTGTTGAGATGCCGTCTAAAGAACAGGCAGCAGCAGCTATGCAGGAACTTGACGGTAAAGACCTTGGCGGCAGAATGTTAAAGGTGAACGAAGCAAAAGAGAGAACAACTGGCGGCAGAGGTGGTTTCGGTGGCCCACGCAGAGGCGGTTTCGGCGGCGGTGGCGGCAGAGACAGCAGAGGCGGCGGCTTTAGAGGCAATAGAGACAGCGGTGGTAGCGGCGGCGGATATCGCTCACGCTAATTGCCCAGCTTACTTATATGATTATCGGTAGTCTATATCCTGAACGGTGTGGACTGCTGTGATTTTAGAGTGAAAACCCTGTTTTTTGATGTTTTTCAGGCGATTTTTGCGCTTGACAAAATAATTACGAAATGAGATAATCCATTTTCTGTAAGTTTTTCCCCGATAGCTCAATCGGTAGAGCGAGCGGCTGTTAACCGCTAGGTCCTAGGTTCAAATCCTAGTCGGGGAGATTGTCCGCTATTGAAAAAATTGGCGGACTTTTTTATGCGCTCATTTCTGGATTTTATAGCCTTCCTAACCATCGCTTTATCCGCTTGTTACAAAATATGTTACATGAAAAGTAGCTAAATTTTTTAAAGCAATAACCCCCTCCCCCGAACCTCTTGACCTGTTAACCCTAAACAGTCCAGTTTGGTAAACTCTCAGATTCTCTGTTCTACTGACTAATTGGTTGAATAATCCTGTCCCATTTGGGGGATATACAAACAATTTTCAATTTGTGTGATCAGACGACGGGAAAAAATGCTGGTTGGCATTAGGCTTTATCGATTGTTATTCTTCTTTTAAGTTTGGTTGATATGGCGGCCAGCAGGATATGTTTTAAGCGGTCGAGTGTCAGACTGGAAAGATACTCATCTGTAAAATCGAATTTAAATGTTCCTCTGAAATTTTTTATCTTGTGCTCGACTTCGTTTCTTCCAAGCGAAGCAATTGCTATTGCCAAACGTTCATACAATCTTTCACTATCCATTTACTCGCCCTGTATATATTGTTATTGTTATGCTTTTATCATCGGTTTTATTGACCAGGTGCTTTATCAGCATCAAAAAAACTTCCACGATTTTTTTTGTTATTTTCCGAAAGGTCTGATAATTTAATGTAATGAATACATTAGAATTTGACTATTATTTGCCGCAGGAGTTAATTGCGCAAAAGCCGGCCGATTCTCGCGATTCAAGCCGAATGCTGGTTTTAAACCGTTCCACAGGCTCTATAGCCGACAGCGGTTTTGGCGATATTATTAGACATTTGCAGAAGAACGATTGCCTTGTCATCAACAATACAAAGGTAATTCCGGCTAGATTCTATGCCCAAAAGAGCACCGGTGCCGCGATTGAAGGCCTGTTTTTGTCTCTTGAACAGAGCTTTTGGAAAGCGATGCTGAAGAACTCCTCAAAGCTGAAAGAAGGTCAAATAATAAGCCTTTTAGACAGAGAAAAAAACAACTTCTGTCCGGCAAAACTTGAGACAAAACTCGACGCCGGCCAATGGCTTATCAGTCCTCAAAGTCCGCTGGATACCGACCGGATTTTGGAGACAATCGGCTTTACTCCCTTGCCTCCGTATATAAAAAGGCCGGAGCCTGTTTTGCAGCATCAGGAGGATTGCCGACGGTACCAGACCGTTTACGCCCGCCACAACGGCGCAATTGCCGCCCCTACTGCGGGCCTGCATTTTACCCCTGAAATACTCGACAAAATCGTCGACCTCGGCGTTGCAGTTGCGCAAGTTACGCTGCACGTTGGCGCAGGAACTTTTCTGCCGGTAAAAACCGAAATACTCGAAGAGCACAAAATCCACAGTGAAGAATACTGCATCGATGCGCCTAACGCGGCCATTATAAACAATTCCATCAATTCAGGCGGTAGAATCATAGCCATCGGCACAACATCCGTCAGAACGCTCGAAACCGTCGCGATTGCGGCGGGGGGCAGGAAGGTCATTCCATCAAAAGGCTCTACGAATCTTTTTATCCTGCCCGGCTTTAAGTTCCAGATTACAGACGCGATGGTTACAAATTTTCACCTGCCGAAATCTACATTATTGGCACTTGTGGCGGCGTTTGCCGGCATGGAAACGACATTAAAGGCGTACAGACACGCTGTGGAGCAAAAATATCGCTTTTATTCTTACGGCGATTGTATGTTGATTATATAGATTAAATTGTTGCCTAAGGATAAAGTGCCGATATAATGACTGGCTTGTAATAAATTTTAGATTTAGTTATGTAGGGTTAGTAGAAATGATTTTGACACAAATTCTTGAACCGACTTGTGTAAAGGTTCCGCTTGAAGGCACAGATAAAGAATCTGTAATAAAGGAACTCGTTGACCTTCTTGGCGCAGCAAATTTATTAAATGACAAACAGCAGGTTTTCCAGTCTGTTATCACACGCGAAAGCACAAAGAGTACCGGCATTGGTTTCGGTATAGCTATTCCGCACGGCAAATGCAATGGCGTAAAAGAGCTTGTAATGGCGATAGGCATTTCACACAAAGGCCTTGATTTTCAGAGCATTGACAACAAACCTGTTTACATTATTGTTTTGCTGGCTTCACCGGTTGACAGAACTGGCCCGCACATCCAGGCATTGGCCAGAATCAGCAGATTAATGCTTGATGAGGAATTTAAAACAACGCTTCAAAACTCACAATCCGCCGAACAGTTGTATAAATTGATCAGCGAAAAAGAAGCTGAATAACTCCCTGTGCGGTTAGGATAGGGACCCAAAACACATAAGAAGTGCGTTTATGTTCAAGTGTAGCGGTATTCGCTTATTGCTCTACGATAAGTTCTTCGAGCAGTCTGTCGATAGTAGCATCGAGTTTTTCATCGATTTGATATTCACCCATACTGATTTGTCTGCGGACGGTCGTTATTTTCTCGTATCTTACTTCCGGCAGTTGGGCGATTTTATCCAAAAGCTGCGAAAGCGGTTTTTTGGCCGCCGACTGCAGCATTTCTTCTGTTCTTATATCATCTGTGGGATTTAACTCTTCGCACTCATTCAAATTGAGCCTGCGATTAGAAGCCATGGTGTTATGTAATTGTGTTTTAAATTGTTTCATTTCCGCTAAAACCTTTCTCGAATACAATTTAGCCCGAGAATAATCCGTTTTTTCAGCTAAATCCAAAGGCTCAAAGCATTTCGGCTTTTACGAGCCCCTATATGTTGTGTCCCGTTAATCCATTACGGCTTTAAATTTATTACTTACAATACTGATATCGTCTGTATGAAAATCAAAACTTTAAAAAAGTTTTAACTTTTTTATATATATTTAAATGTTGCGTTTTTGCATAAAAACTGTGTTTTTAGCCCTGTTACTGCATATTATCAAGGCTGTTTATTTTAATTTAAGCTACGATGTAATTGATAATTTGGCGAATTTGATGGGATACAACATATTGTGTGTCGAGGTCCTAAAACAAGCATAAATTGTTTCGTTGATGGAGAATTGGTTTACATAAAATGGAAAAAGTAAATTTTTAAATGTGGTTGTGCGGTTCGTAAACTTCTTCAACAGCTTTGCTTAACAGTTATGAACGAGATGAAAATTATTAAGAATCCGGATTAATATAGCTTGACAAACTAATTTTTGCGATTACTTTTATACATCTCAATTAGATGAGCAATTTACGGGGCCGTAGCTCAATTGGCTAGAGCATCGGACTGTCGATCCGAAGGTTGAGGGTTCGAACCCCTTCGGCCTCGTTAATGTAAAACCTTGCAGGTAAATAACTTGCAAGGTTTTTTTTGTTTCACTAAAAATATCAAAAAAAGCAAGTGCACCAAAATGCACTAAAAAGAATTGGATCAGGTCTGTGAAAATTAGAGCTGGAGAGGTGGTGAGAAGGTCTAAATTTGAGAATTGATCCAAAAGTGTTAAAATCTTATCTATTTAATAGATTGATAATTTTTCTTAAAACCCCGTATTTACCACAGTTGAAATGGGTAAGTAATTAGGTTATAATTGGCCGTCGATAGCTTGGGTTAGTCCTTTTGTTAAGGACGGGGCGGATTTGGAAGAAAGCGAGAAAACGAGCCATTTCTTTTTTCCTCTATTATTAGCTCCTTAAAGTGAATTTGTAATTATTTATTTTTTTGGAGGACGAGAAAATGAAGAAAACGGTCATAGTTTGCGCAATTGTTATGCTTGTGATTGGTCTGTCAGCCAATACAAATGCTGCGTATGTAGAAACATTCGACAGTAGTAACGCCGGTTGGTTGTGGATGAACCAGAGCTATGTTCAAACGGCTACCACCTATAACAGCACCGGAGGTAATACTGATGGGTACATAAGTTGCATTGCTACCACTTTGTCGCGTGTTGTTGGCATTAATCCTACTAATATTGTTGGTGGGGTTGGAACCGGACAAACGACTTGGACGGATCTAACTGACAGTACATTGACTGTGGATTTTAAAGTTAGCGGCACTGCTACGGCTCAGGATGGCGGTACCCCAATGGTAAGGTTCTACGTCGCCAGCGGCGGCACATACTATATCGCTAAGGAGGCCTACAGCTGGAATCCAAACAGCGACATAAGTTGGACAACACATCAGATAGCTTTGTTGGCGGAAAATTTTGTATGTGAGTTAGGAAGCAAATCCTTTGCAGATGTAATCGCTAATGCAGACGATATAGGCCTGCAGTGCGGCCCCAGTGATGGCGCAACTTATGTAGACGTTCCTGGAATCGGCTTTGCCGGCGATGCAACGCTTATGTTTGATAACTTCGGTACAATTCCAGAACCAGCAACAATAAGTATTCTTGCAATAGGTGCATTGGGTCTGATTCGCAGAAAAAAATAGAATCATCAAAAATTAATGAATTTAAAACGGCAGGATTATTCTTGCCGTTTTTTTTGTGAATAAAAAAGCAAGTGCACCAAAATACACCAAAAGGAAGAAGGTCAGGTCTGTGAAAATTAAGAAAAATTCGAGTGAGAGAAGGTCTAAAATTGAGTATTGATCTAACTTTCAAATCTACCTACTTAATAGATTGAGAAGATTTTTCTTGAAACCCGTATTTACCACAGTTGAAATGGGTAAGTAATTAGGCTATAATTAACTATCGTAGTTTGGGTTAGTCCTTTTGTTAGGGACGGAGCGGAAGATTTGGAAGAAGGCGAGAAAACGAGCCATTTCTTTTTTCCTATCTATTATTTAGCTCCTTAAAGTAAATTTGTAATTATTTATTATTTTATTTTTTGGAAGGAAAGAGAAAATGAAAAAGTTAGTAGCAATTTGTGCGGTATTAGTCACAGTCACCGCCAGTCTTATGGCTGCACCAGTTACCGGCACCTATGATTCCCGCACAGAGGGTTCAACGATTATTGCGAATGTTCCTTATGTGGAAGGTGCAACTGTTTCATCATTTTGGGAAGATGTCACAGGAGATGTCGGAATGTTCGATGCTTGGGGGTACTCTGGCGATACTCAGTGGTATATTGAAGCACATGACCCTGCTTGGGAAGACGGAATCTATTGTGGCTTTATTCAGCTCAACAGCTTCGGTAACGCCCCGTGGTTCGGAGACAATCCAACAGAGGTCGGCGGCTACGAAGGGCTGATTACAGAGTGGACACTGGAGGAAACTTACACAGGGGAAGTTCTTGACCTTGTACTAAGAGGCACTGCTGTCCTGGACAAAAAACACATGATGCCTTGGTACCCAATCACAATGGATAAGTTCGTGGACATGTCGCCAGTGTCAATCAGTTTTGAAATGGGGTTTAATGGCGTATCTGATGAAGGTTATATCGGCGGTACTCCTGATTATCTTGTCGTTACAGTCATTCCTGAACCAGCAACAATAAGTATTCTTGCAATAGGTGCATTAGGTCTGATTCGCAGAAAAAAATAGAATCATCAAAAATTAATGAATTTAAAACGGCAGGATTATTCTTGCCGTTTTTTTGTGAATAAAAAAGCAAATATGTACCGGTTCAGTTTGAAATGGACAAATCCATTTTACAGTTAAGTGACTGCTTTGCTTTGGTATCCAGTAGTGCTCCAGTGAGTCTCTTATCATCACCACCACCACTACTATATATTGGAATTGGTGGAGTCAAGTAAATACCCACTTCTTAGAAATGAGGGGTGCATCAAGATTTTTCGGCACTTCTTCATTTATCGTAACAAAAACAAACGTTATTTGTTCTTCAAAAATGCGGTTTTATATAAGTTTATGTCAGTGGTTACTATGCTATCAGCCATTGCAAAGTAAGATGACCATTCTTAACTGACGTTTGCTATTAAAGTTAAGCGTGGGAGTACAACGTGCCACTATTTTTTGATGCACCCCTCTGTCACACCAAAAAGTGAAGAATATTGACAGTTACATGAATTTTCATTATACTCAAGCTTTTATTCTTATTGGATTTAAGTTTTGCGAAATCACACCAAGTGAAAAACGCTATTATGTAGGTTTGTCATCTGGATAAACGGGTTGTAGGCGTATGTAAATCGTTATTTTGTAACAGGTTATATCTTCGACAGGTTTGTAAAGTTGTCCCGTTCGGGGAGTTTTCAGAGATTCTATACAGCCTCATTTTTTTGCCGACCTTTGTGTCCCAGTATTTTGTTATTTAAAGATTATTTATTATTATATATAATTGACAATATAAATGGCTATTGAACGATTTGAATTAGAAGGTTTTACAATCATCAAAAAACTTGGCGTAGGAGCCAGGAGCATGATTTTCCTTGCCAAAGACAAGGAAAGCGGCCAGACCGTTGCGCTCAAACGAGCCGTATATGAAACACCTGAAGATTACCGTATTTTTGAGCAAATAGAAAATGAATATGAGGTTTCAAAGGCAGTCAATCATCCTTATCTCCGCAAATGCAATAAGCTGATTAAAATTCGCAAACTTCTCAAAGTAAAAGAATTGTGTCTGTCGATGGATTTGTTTGAGGGCGAATCGCTTGAGAGGTCAAAAGGTTTGAGTCTTGGCGATGTGCTTTTGGTTTTCAGAATGGTTGCCGAGGGACTGGGCGCGATGCATCAGCAGGGATACATTCACTGCGATATCAAACCAAATAATATTCTCATCAATAACGAATCCGGAGCTATCAGCATTATCGACCTCGGACAGGGCTGTAAAATCGGAACTGTAAAGCCGCGAATTCAGGGTACGCCCGATTACATCGCTCCCGAACAGGTTAAGAGAATGCACTTAGACGCGCGAACGGATATTTTCAATCTCGGTGCGACAATGTACTGGGCGCTGACAGGCAAAAATGTGCCGACGCTGATTCCGCAGGGCAACGATCTTGCGGCGCTTCTGGGGCAGAAAGGTCTTACCGCTCCGCATCAAATTTATAAAAAAATTCCGATAAGCGTTTCGAATCTTGTCGTTGATTGCGTTAAGGAAGAACCTTCAAAACGTCCCACGTCGATGGCGAACGTGATTACAAGGCTCGACTTGCTGATTCACAGCATCTTCTCCAAAAGGATAGGCGGACAATAAATGGCGGAAGATTTTATCAAGCTGCTTGAGGCCGGTATCCTTGCTAACGAGCAGGATAAATTCCGCAAGGCTAATATAGTGGCTTTGCCGGCAGCGGGCGATTTGGTAATTACCGGAGACATTCACGGCCATAGAAGAAATTTTGAACGCATCGTTTCATATTCAAATCTCGAAAAAAATCCTGACAGGCATCTGATTTTGCAGGAAATTATTCACGGTGGTCAGGAAGATACGCATGGCGGCTGTCTTTCGTTCGAGGTACTTGCCGATGCCGTCAAACTCAAACTTAATTTTCCAAACCAGGTGCATTTCATCCTCGCCAATCACGATACCGCATTCATAAACAACAGCGATGTGATGAAAGGCGGCAAGGAAATGAACGCGTCAATGAGGGCTGCGCTGAAGCGAAAATACGGCAGCAGGATGAAGGCGGTTGAAAGCGCAATCGAAAGATTTTTGTTTTCGCAGCCTTTGGCGGTTAAAACTGCCAATCGAATATGGATTTCACATTCGCTGCCGGCAGACAGAAACGTTGATAAATTCGATTTTTCAATTTTCGACAGGCACCTGAAAGTGAGTGATATTGTTCGTCCTAATTCGGTTTATACGCTGACGTGGGGCAGAAATCAAAGCGAAGAAAGCCTTAATTTTTTCGCCGGTAAACTCGATGTCGATTTGTTCGTACTCGGTCATCAGGTGCAGGAAACCGGCTGGTCAAGCAATAATAAGAATCTTATAATTATCGATTCGCAGCACAATCACGGCCACTTGATACGGGTTGAACTTGACGCTGAATATACGATAGACAAGCTGATTAAATCGCTTGTTCCGATTGCGAGTATTGGCTAAGGACGGTTAATATGATTTTTTTGTACGCATTGGTTGTTATTACCATGATTGCGCAGGGGCTGACGGTTCTGCTGGTCGTGCGGAATTATCGATTTGTTTTGCGCAAAGCCGACCGCAATCGCATCGGATTCTGCCGTAAAGCCGCGCTAATTATTCCCTGCAAAGGTATTGATACCGAATTCGAAAAAAATATCACTTCATTTTACAATCTCGACTACAGCGATTATGAAATAATTTTCGTGACTGAAAGCGAATCCGACCAGGCATATAATCAACTGCTTGCAATCAGGGAGAAATTACAAAACAAAACAAAGGCTTACAAGATAAGCGTTATTTCAGCGGGCGTTTCAGCTCGTGCCGGCCAGAAACTTCATAACCAGCTTTTTGGATGTGCTGCCGCGGCAAAAGACACCGAAATATTTGCGTTTGCGGATTCGGATGCCTGTGTTCGGTCGAACTGGCTGAATGAACTTACATATCCGCTGCGGAAGGAATGGCACGGCATTTCGAGCGGATATCGATGGTATGTCCCGATGAAGAATAATTTCGCGACGATTGCGATTTCGATACTGAATGCTAAAGTCGCGCAGCTTCTTGGCGCGACGATTTTCAACCAGGCATGGGGCGGGTCGATGGCGATTCGTGTCGAGACGTTTAAAAAACTCGGAATGGAAAAAATCTGGCAAAATGCCGTCAGCGATGATTTGACAATAAGCAGGGCGACAAAAAAAGCAGGCATGAAAGTTTTTTTTGTGCCGGCCTGTTTTGTCGCTTCTTATGAACAATGCAATTGGCCGAGCTTTTTTGAGTTTGCACGCAGGCAATTTCTTCTTACGCGAGTTACTTCTTTCGGAACGTGGTTTTTTGGATTAATCATCTGTTCATATTCGGTGTTTGCTTTATGGGGATTTGCGGCAATCGCGGTTTATCTCAAAAGCACAGGTTTTTCGCACTGGTATATATTTTTATTGGCGGCGATGTTGGCGCTGTCGGGACAGATTTTTACTGCTTCGCTGCGTCAGAAAATGATTAGTGAAATTTTTCCTGCTGAATGGCAGCGTTTGAAAGTAGCGGCGATAGCCGATATTTTGGCCGCTCCGGTGTGGGCGTTGCTTATGCTGGTTTGCATTATTTCTTCGTCTGTCGGCAGAACGATAGAATGGCGAGGAATTAAATATAAATTGATAAGTCCGACGGAAGTGGAACGGATTTAGAAATGGAAGATTGAAAATTTATTCAATTTTTAATTATCTATAAAATGTCATCCCGACAAAGTTGGGATTCCACAGCTAACAACTAACAACTCTCAAACTGACCATCGGTCAGTTTGAGTAATTATTTGTTTTCGTTGCCGATGAGGTAAACTCTGTTTTTGCCGTTGCGTTTTGCTTCGAAGAGCGCTTTGTCGGCCTGCTCCAAAAGCTGCGGTACTGTTGAGCCGTCGCGAGGAAATGTAGCCAGCCCGCCGCTGATTGTCAGTGTGCCTTTGCCGTCAACGCCTAATGCCGGTAAATCTGTTGTGTTGAGTTCTCTTCTAAATCGTTCACAGATATTTATTACCTGCGTCGGATGTTCGCTTTCAATTCTTCTTCGTTCTTCCAGTTCGCTGCTGTCGAGTGCGATTGCGTTTTCACCGGGCAGGTTCCAGAAGACTACCGCAAATTCATCGCCGCCGATTCTGGCGACAACGTCCTGTCTGCGACAGCATTTCTGCATAAGAACAGCAGCCTGTTTCAAAATATTATCGCCGACCGGATGGCCGTAAAGGTCGTTGTATTGTTTGAAATTGTCAATATCGAAAATCAGCAGCGTTACCTGCAGAGATAATTTTTTTGCGTGGTTGATTATCTGACGCAGGAATTCACGAATGTATCTTCTATTTTTAACACCGGTCAGTTCGTCTTCCATCACAAGTCTTTCGAGAATCGCGATGCGATCGAGCTGTTCCTGCATAACGGGGCTGCTTGACAGCGAAGCAGAGACTTGTTGCGCTTCGGGCGATGCTTTCGGCGGATTTTTCAAAAAGAAAACAACCGGACAGATATAATAATCGTCTAAAAGTTTCGTACCGTTTGAAGAGTGAGAGACAATATGGGCGGCAATTGGCTCCTGCCACATATGCGTCAGTAAATATATCTTTGCGGCAGGGTTAGACTGACGAAGTTTTTTTAACAGCCCGTTCAGCTTGTCATCCAGAACATCTGTTGTCATTGCTATGACATCAAATTGCTGTTTTTCGCACACATCAACAGCTTCCGAAACCTGCAGGCAGTTCTGAATCCGAATATCCTCATTTGCATTGGTATTAACAATGTTATTATCGGTCTTGCCAATAAGCAACACTTCGGCTTGCGGTTTTAAATTGTCTATTGTTATCCTGCTTTGCATTGTCCGGCTATTATACCAAAAACAGAGCAAAAAGTCAAACTTGGCAAAAAAGGTAATTTAAAGAGGGTGAGCGGCATTTTTAGTTGGGAAGTGTTATTTGGCGGCGGGCAATACTGCTAATTTTTCCTGTGCCTGTTCAGCGAGATAGCTGCTTGGATAGTCTTTCAGGAATTTCTGCAGGCCGGTTTGGGCTTCAGCGAGGTATTTTTCCTTTTCTTTTTCGCTTAACTGATGTTCTTTCCAGATAGTAAGTTTCAGCGAAGCCTGTTCAAATTTCGCCTGTGTCCCGCCATCGGTTCCGGGGTAATCTTTTGCGACTTTGCCCAACTGGTCGGCTCTTTGAATCGCGTCGGAAATCAGCATTATTTGTGCCAGCACGATATTGTCTTTCAGCGGAGAATTTTCGCCGGCCTGTTCGAGCAGATAATCGAGCTGGCTTTTGTAAAGCACGTCGTGCGGATTGAGCAGAACGAATTGCGCGACAAGTTTTTTATTTTTATCATTGTTTCCGAGATTTTCGTTGCTGATGAGAGTTTGCAAATATAAAAATCTTCTCTTCAGTTTTTTAAGGTCGTATTCCGTGATAACCGTTTTGGCAGGCTTGCGGAAAATTTCGCCGGTCACGTCCGCGGATACCTGTTTTACATTTTCCATTTCTTTGGCAATCATTACCAGGCTTTCATTAATCATTTCCTGTGTGTGAGAAAATTCACCCATTCCGGCAAGATGAATCGCTCTTCGCCAGCGGGCTTCGATGGATTCGGGACTATCTGGAAATTCTGAAAACAGCCTGTGCCATATTGGAAGATTTTCTCTGTGCGGGTAATCGTTGTAAAAATGCAGCGTTTCTTTTTCGACGAGGATATTTAACTCCGGCGTAAGCTCGCTAAGCATCGCTTTGTAATAAAGCGCGATGGGCATTCGCCGTATTCTCGCGCGGCTTTTTAATAAAGTCGTATGAACTATTTCCGGTTTCCACCACTGTTTTTCAGGATTGATGAATTTTTCGTATTCCTTTAATAACTGCCTTTTACGCGATTGATAGGCCGGTGCGGAATATTCATAGAACCATTCCGGCCAGCGTTCAAGAAGCAGGCGATTTTGAATTTCCTTTTTGAGAACGCCTCTTAACGCGATAGTATCAACAGGATAAAACGGCGGCTGGAAATAACTGTTTCTGCGAGGCCCTTTTAGTACGTTGTCCAATGATTCGGTAAGACTTGTGTCCTGAAATTCTTTGATTGTGTCAGGATTGTTCTCCGCTATGTAGAGCTGATAATCAAGTTCGGAAAGATTGATACCGTCCTGGAAAACGAAAATAGTTGTGATTAAAACAGCAACTGAAATTGTCCATATAAGACTTGGCCTGTAACGTGTGAAATGCCCGATGAGCAGAACAAGGCCGGCGATAGCAATCGCATTCAGCAGGCCGTCGCCCCACGGCGCGTAAGACAGTGCCCATCGCAGGCTGTCAGCGTTTTTTGCGCCGCCGCAAAAACCGAAATATATTATCGAAGGCGATACGCACAAGACGAACGAAATAATTCTCGACCTGAAACGCAGCGGCCTGACTGCTGCGCAGAATGCGCCGAGCAGAACCGCAAGTGCAAGCCCGGGCAGACCGGCGATGAATGTCAGTACAATAATGAAAAGTATGCTGTATTTAAAACTCATTAACTGTGAAGCGAGAATCGGCACTGCAATTAAAATTCCGAGCAGAAGACCCATAACGAAAATCTGGGCGGGATATTCATAAATGCTTAACGGTGAGAGGATTAATTTTTCGAGATAGAACGGGCCGGGGAATACATGGGAAATCAGGTCGCCTGTCAGCAGCTTCGACCAGAAAACCGCCGTGAAATAATAAATGCAGACAGCGAGAAAATAACAGCCGTTGACGTTCGCGTGGCTGTAGTGCAGGGTAGGACCTGCGGTCATAAATGATTTTGGAATAGTTTTTTCGTTCTCTGCCATATCAGAGTATTATAACTCATTCGACGAGGAAAAACAGTTATTATTTTTTCCGCTTCACGCTTCACGAATAACCAGATACAACAATATTACGCGGTAGCGACAACTTCCATCTCGGCGTTTTGCTGTTCGCCAGGCCTGAATGTCAGCGGCTGGGAAAATTGAACTGCGATTTTTCGCATATAGCCGTTGATGTTGTCAATTCTGCAAACGAAACCGTTGCGGATGTGACTTTCCAGATCGAACGTATTGTCTTTGCCGTAGCGCGGAACGCTAAAGCGTGTGGTTATGTATTGACCCGGATAAGGTGATTCTTCTGCAAGACACGTAAAAGCAGCCCCGCCGCTGCTTATATCGACCATTTGCCCCTGCGATAAATTGTCTGTAAAATCCTCGGCGAACCATATTGGCCAGTGATAATTCAATCTTTTTTCTCTGCGTCTGTCTTGCGAAGTTCCATTCATTTGTCTGCTCCATAAAAAATTGTCTTTTAATACTCTGAAATTCGTCAAAAGAATGAAGCGGGTTAACAAACTCGTACGCTATTTTTTTATTTTTTTTAGAATACGCAAATGCCATAACATAAACAAATATTTGACGTTACGGAAAATACCTGAAATGAAAACGCAAAGATAACAACGTCCAATAATGTTTGCGGATTATCTGGTTTGTGTGTGTTTTTTTTCGATTTTACTTGACATGTGGGGGTGTTTTTTGTTATGGTATAAGTACAAATGCTGGGTTTGGCACAGACGCTAAAAAGTATAAAGTACAGACACCAGCTACAGAGGTCGGACGTTCCGGCCTCTTCTTTTTTGCGCACTTCTCAACACTAAATTCACCACAGAGAACACGAAGAAATTTTAAGGACATGTCATTTCCGTGAAGACCTGAATCCATCTATTAATTTGACGATGCAATTATATTGTCAAGGCACGATGAGGAATGGTATAATATGGAAACTGTGAATATTGCGGAGGGATAAAATGAAACTGGAAAAATATTTCATAGTGGTTTTGTTTTTGTTATGTGTTGGGAGTTGTTACGCCAATCCTATTATTATGCCGCCGCCGAAAATGGGGATGTATTCCTTTGAGACCAAGGCAGGTTTGATAATAAACTTCGTCGCTGACTTTGCCGCCATAAGTATCGGTTATTGGATAGCAAGAGAAATCAGGAGATTGTTCTGCCGGAGATTTTTTCCGTATATTGTAATGGTTTTTCTGGGCGGAATTATTATCGACATAATAGCGGTTTTTCCATTTAAAGTTTTCTTTTATATTTTTCAGGAAAAAGTTCAAAGCATTATGGTTTTGTTTTTGACGGCCGGATTGCTTTTATATTTGTTCAATAGTTGGCTGGCTGAAAAATTATTTGAGGTTGAGTTGAAAGAAAAAATTATTATCGGTTTGGTAATGGCTCTATTGACGAATCCTGTAATCGGTATATTGTTGAGTAATTAGAATAAAAAATCTCTGTGTCCTCTGTGTGCTCTGTGGCTATCTAAAAATGCGCACGTTTTCAAAACACCGATTTTCAATTTTTACGATTTCTTACGATTTCACTGCGATTAAATGTCAAATTACATTAATTCACTTCTTTTTACTGTGATTTAGATTCATTTTGTTACACCAAAACTTGCGCCTTGCGCGATTTTGCATCAAAATCGTGCACGTTCTGTCTTTGTCGAAAAGCCGACTACTACATATAGTGTTAGCAAAAAAATGCGCACGCGAAAACTTGCGCCAATTTTGCGAATTTCAGAAAATTTTGATTTTTGAGAAGGATTTTGATGTGTTTTTTGACGTTTTGCCGAATACTTGCGCGTTTTAAAGGCTGTTTTTGGCAAAAAGCGGGGAAATTGAAAATTTCGCTAACGACTTTAGTAATATGAGGTTATATCAAACTTACGCACAAACATGCGCATTTTCATTTTCACAAAAAATTGCTGTAAGTCCTTTATTTTAAATTTGCGACCATTTCAGCGAACATATTGCCGCGCTGGACAAAATTTAAAAACATATCATAACTTGCGCACGCCGGGCTCATTAAAACCACATCGCCGGGTGCGGAAATTTTTCTTGCTCTGTTGACGGCATCCTGCAAAGTTTTCTCGCGGTAAATCGGCGGGACCGTGCCGGTGTCTCTTATACACTTTTCAATCTTGTCAGCCGTTACGCCAATCAAAATCAACGCCTTTAATTTGCTGCTGATTGCTTTTGCCATTGCTTCGAACGGCAGGCCTTTGTCGTATCCGCCGGCAATCAAAATTTTCGGCTCGCTGAAGGCCTCTATGCCGACAACTGTGCTCTCCGGTGTTGTAGCAATCGAATCGTTATAATATCTTGTGCCGTTGACTGTGCCGACTAATTGTAATCTATGCGGAAGCGAAGTAAAGCTGCCGACAGATTCAATCAAGTCCTCATCCCTCAATCCGAAGCAATGAGCGATTGTAACTGCGGCAGCGAGGTTTTCACGGTTCGCTTTGCCGGGCAGTTTGAAACCTTTGGTTAATCTCTCGTCTAATTTTTCTCTGTCGAATAAAAGGCAATCGCGTTCTGATTTTTTATATTTCTCAAACCACTTGAGACACGTTTCATCATACGCATTTAAAATGGCTGAATCGTCGGCGTTTTGGAAACGGATAATGTTCTCTTTCGCTGCGCAGTAATTTTCCATTGTCTTGTGCCGGTCTAAATGGTTCGGCGCGATGTTTGTAATACAGCTTACATTCGGAGCTTTTTTTATTCTTGCGAGCTGCTCCAGTTGAAAGCTGGAGATTTCCAGTACGACGATATCGTTTGTCTCAATCTGGTCGAGAGTTTCGAGCAGAGGGTGATTGCCGATATTGCCGCTTAAAAACACTCTGCCTTTCTTGTAATTTTTCAGCAGATGCGAGGTTAGTGCGGTTGTTGTACTTTTGCCGTTTGAGCCGGTTATAGCTGCGATTTTGGCAGGGCACAGCTGGAAGAAAATTTCCATCTGCGAAGTGATTAATCTGTTCTTGCCTATCGCGGCTTTGATATAATCATTGTCTTCATCGACTGCGGGGTTGACGATAATTACATCTGAATCTGTGAAGTCAGATACTTGATGGCCGCCGATGTGAAATTCAATATTCTTGAATTGTTTTAACTCTTTGATGGAGCCGGCGAGTTTTTTTTCGTCGCCTTTGTCGGTTACGATAACTTTTTTAGCGTATCTTGCCGCAAATTTGGCGGTATCAACTCCGCCGCCAAAAACTCCCAATCCCATAATGACAACATTCTTGCCATTTAAAATATTACAATCCATTACAAAACTCACTTAAAATCCGAAATCCTAATTTCGAATTTCTAAACAAATTCAAATTTACAAAATCCAAATATTTAAAACCGATAAATCTGTATCTCAAGCTGCATAAAGCACCTGATGGTTCTTGTTCACAGATTCGAGGAAATAACGATTTTTGACGGCCTTGATCATTACGAGGTCAATGTGCCGACCCAAAAGATTTTCAAGCGATTCCAATAAACCAAAATATGCGTCTGCGTGTTCTCCGTGCTGTAAAGAATCGAACTCGACAAGAAAATCAATGTCGCTTCTTTCGGCCTCAAATTTTTCATCATTCAACGCAGAACCAATGAGTTCAAGACGACGAACGCGATATTGGCGGCATAATTGTTTCAAAACATCCAGGTTTTTTTCAATTAGCGAAACCATTATGAAAATCAGTATATTTCTTTATATGCCTTTTGCAAGTTCAATTTTAGCATCGACAACAGCCTGTTCGATGCACTTTTCCCAATTCGTGCTGAACTGTTCAACGTATTTATCATCTTCGTAAGCGTAAATGATAGACCTTGAAGCGTTAATCAATGCGCCTGTGCCGTCCGGTTTGCAGAATCGCATACAATCAGCGGCTGTTGCGCCTTGTGAGCCAAAGCCGGGGACGAGGAAAAGAACTTTATCGTATTTAGCTCTTAACGCTGTTGTTTGTTCGCCGCTTGTTCCGCCAACGACCATACCGATATTGCTGTAACCGCTTTTTCCGATTCTTGCGGGGTCGTTTGCTATTTCGGCTGTAACTTCAGCGAGCTTCTCATACATTTTCATTCCGGAAGCGTCTGCGAAATCCTGAATCGCGGCCGCTGACGGGTTGCTTGCACGAACCCAAACGAAAACGCCTTTGCCCTGTTTGTCTGCGATTTCGGCGAATGGCAGGATACCTTCTGAACCTGCGAAGCCGTTAATGGTAATCGCGTCCGGAGCGAGAACATCTTCCAGTCCTTTGAGTTCCGGATTCTGCAGATGGGCAAGCGCGTAGCTTTGAGCTGTGTGGCCGATGTCGCCGCGTTTTACATCGCCGATAATCTCCAGATCGAGGTCCTGTGCTTCGCTGATGAGTGAGTAATATGCTTCGATGCCTTCCCAGAGGTATCTTTCGAAAAATGCTATGTTAATTTTTACTGCAGGTACAAGCGGGGCGATGACTCGCAGAACTTTCATACTGTATTCGAGGGCAGCATCAATTGATGCTGCGCAGCTTTTGCTGTCGTTCATTCCTTTTGTGTCGCGAATAGCCTTTGGCAGGCGTGAATAAACCGGGTCAAGCCCGACAATTAACGGTGTTTTCTTTGACTTTACAGCTTTACAAATACGGTCCGCAAAATGACTTGCCATCCTATACCTTTCAGTTAATATAACAGTTTAAATATCGTATTTTGAACGAAACATAACACTATAAGCATTAAATCGTCTTTGGCAAGGAAGTAATGGAAAAAAATTTGGAACACACGGCTGAAAAACGACCCTCAAAAAAGGTTTTTTTGTGGCAAATATTGCTCGTTTTGACGGGGATTTTGCTTTTGTTCCTTATTCACTGGTTCGTCGGACTGTTCAGGGTGCCTGCGTATTTCAGAACTGTTGAGATAATTGAAAGCAACCAAATCAGTCTGTATCTTTCCAATGTGATTCTTCCGGAACTTTACAATAAATCGCAAACCGGCAAACCGTTTGAGGTGATTTTTACCGAAGAGGGTATAAATGAAATCATTTCACGGCACATAGATGCGAAAAGTTTAAAGAAGTGGGATTTTTCAGACATCAGCGTTACTTTTTCAACTGGAAAAATCCTGCTCACGGGCAAAACCAAATATCGCGGTCATGATTTTATTGTAACCGCAGTTTTCAAACCTGCCATTTGTGAAAAAGGTTTCAACGCAGGATTGACGCAAATTCGGGCCGGTACGAGCAGTTTGCCGTTCGCATCGCATTTTATTCGGGATAAAATTCTTTATAAACTGGCCGGGCAAAATTCAGATGTTGTTCAGTACGCCGGCGTGCTGTTCAGCGATAATAAAATTCCACCTGAATTTACATTCGAACATCGGAATATAAAGGTACAGGAAATAATCATAGATAATCACAAATTAACCATTCGCTTTCTTCCGGATTAAAAATGAACAGAGAAATTCTTCCTCAATTCGAGTCGTCAGAAAAAGGCCTGCTTGTAAGAGCGCCCGCAAAAATAAATCTTTCACTTCTCATCGCTGACAAACGGCCGGACAACTATCACAATCTTGAGACAGTAATGGCCAAGATAGCATTTTATGATGAAATATTTCTCGAAACAGGACAGTCGTCCAAATTGGAACTTGTTTGCAAAGGCAACTGGTCGCCGGAAGGAAAAGATAATCTTGTTTATAAAGCAGCAGAGTTTTTTTACAAAGCTATTGAAAAAGAACCTGATGTGAAAATCACTCTGACAAAAAATATTCCTGCAGGTTCTGGACTTGGCGGAGCAAGCAGTGATGCCGCTTCAACAGTGCTTGCGCTCAATAAATTGCATAACGAAATATTGCATGAAAACAAACTTTATGATATTTGCGCTCAATTAGGCAGCGATGTTTCATTTTTTTTAAATGGGCCTTTGGCACTGTGCACTGGCAGGGGAGAGAAAGTGGAAAAGATAGATAAAAAATTTGGCTTTTTATTAATTCTGATTTTGCCGAATATAAACATTTCCACTAAAAGGGTTTACGAGGCTTATAAAGTAGATATGAATCGTTTCAACGAGTTAAGCCAAAAAATCAGGGGTTATATATCCGACAACAAAATTACATTAATTCCAAAATTGTGCGCAAATATGCTTGCTAAAACGTGCTTTTTAGTAGATAATAACCTTGCTCTATTGCAGGTAAAGATTCGGGAGATGACAGAGAGGCCTGTATGCCTTAGCGGCAGCGGTTCGGCACTGTTTGTTTTATCTGATGATGTAAGCTACCATGATGTTGATATTTTACGAAGCGAAATGAGTTCGCGCAACTGCAATTGTATAATTGTATCCAGCAATGAATGGTAGTTTTAAGGTAGCCTGATATGGAGATTACAGAAGTACGAGTCAAGTTGATTGCCAACAAAGACGAACGGCTCAAGGCGTTTTGTTCAATGACGATTGATAACTCATTTGTCACCCGCGACATTAAAGTTATCATGGGCACCAACGGTTATTTCGTCGCAATGCCTTCGAGGAAAATGAGCGATCATTGTCCGAAGTGCGGTGGGAAAAATCATCTTAGGGCAAGATTCTGCAACAACTGCGGTGCATCCCTTGGCGAAGAGAGAGCCAAAAAAGATTTTAAAGGGAGAATGAAACTGCACGCAGATATCGCCCATCCCATCAACGCACAGTGCAGACAGATGATTCAGGACACAATCGTCAAAGCCTTCGAAGAAGAGTTGGAGAAATCCAAACAGCCCGGCTATAAGCCAGTCGAGTTCGATGAACCCGATGACGAAGTACCGGATGAGGTGTCCGAACATTTGTAAAAACAGTTAGTTTTTACAAAAGCTTTGCGTCATCACTAAAACACATACGTGTTGCCAGAGGAAATTTTTACTAAATTGTCAGCTAACTAAACTATCCTATGCTTTCCATAAAAAATGGTTGGCTCGGGCTACAACAACACCTGCGACGAAATTAGCAGCCGATTATCTTTACTCCATATTACATATCTGCTCGGCAGATAAAGAAAAAACGAAGAAGTATAATTCTGATTATTTTAATTCCCAATCGTCTGTTCTGAATGACGACGCGGGCAGAAATTCCCTATTGTATAAATTAGGCTGTGCGCAATTGCTCCAGCCGTATCGGACGGCGACGGGTTTTTCAACCTGCGGACTTGAAACGCGAACGGTTTGACCGTCGATAATAGCTTTGGCGGGATAAAATATTTTGTCTTCGCCGGCAATTGTGAAATCACTTAACTCGCTGCCTTTGACAGCAAGGCCGTCTTGCGCGTAGCTGAAGAATACTCTAATTGAATTGCCTTCGATTTTCATTTCTCTATATATCGGGCCTGAACAAACAACGTCTGTTCTGCCGTAAGTTCTATTCAATGCCCAGCGAGCGAGTCTGTCGCCGACGTCGTGTTTGTTTTTTGGGTGGATATCCTTTTCTTCGCCGATGTCCATTGTAATGGCCATTCCTGTGTTCGGCTCGGACAATGTCATCGTCTGCGCTTCACGAAGAGCCTGGCTGAAATAGCTGTCGCCATAATCCCACGGCGCGATTTGAACATAATAAAACGGAAACTTGCCTTCGTCCCATCTGGTACGCCAGCAATTAATCATAGCGGGGAACAGCGTTCTGTATTCAATCGGCGCCCAAACATTCGCTTCACCCTGATACCATATTACGCCGGCGATTCTAAACGGAATAATCGGTGCGACCATTCCATTAAATAACGCGGTCGGGAAATTCTGATTCAGGCCTGAAAATCTCGGCTCCGACCAGTCTGTTTTCGGATTCGATTTTTTGTACTTCCACGTTCCGGCCAGGCTGATTTGCTTTTTGCTCACGAAGCTGATTTTCAAAGAATCTTTTTCGCCTGTGAAACCGCCGTCGCCGCCGGTGTCGATAACGCGGATTGTTATTACGTTCTTTCCTTCGCTTACATATTCGGCGGGCACTCTATACGCTCTGGCAACATCGCAGCCGATAGTTGTGCCGATGTAATGGTCGTTTATCCAAACGCTGTCAATGTCGTCGATTTTTCCTAAATCGAGCTGCATATTGGATGTAATCGCTGGCAGCGTAAATTCTTTTCTGAACCAGACTGCACCGTGAGCGTCTTTCAACGAAGAGCTTGACCACCAGCACGGCAGTTCAATGTTCGTCCAATTACTGTCGTCAGCATTCGCGGCATACCATTTTTCTTTTGAGCCGATGTCGTCAGCGGCAATTTTTTTGAGCCAACTGTCCAAAATTTTTCCGAATGCGATATCAGGGTCTTCGTTTTCCTTTCTGACATCCGTTAAAATTTCCGAAGCGGTTTCCATTCTCTTGAACTTTTTAATTGAGTCGAGGTCCATCCAGCTTTCAGCGGGTGTGCCGCCCCAATGTGTGGCGATTAAACCAATCGGGACGTTCAATTCTTCCTGAAGCCGTTTGCCGAAATAATAACCAACAGCGGAGAAACCCTGTACGTGCTCACTTGTCGCCGGCAGCCAGGTGTTCCATGATAAGCCGCAATCCTTTTCCTCAAATAATGAATATCTGTATTTTACGCCGATGATTCTAATGTTTGTATTTTTAGCCTGCGCGATATCTTGTTTGCTTCTCTTTGTACCGAGCCATCCCATCGACACTTCCATATTCGACTGGCCTGAACATATCCAGACTTCTCCAATCAAAACATCGGATATTGTGATTTCGTTCTTGCCTGTGATTTTAATTGTGTAAGGGCCGCCTGCCGAAGGAGTTTTAATCGCGGTTTTCCAGCTTCCTTCTTTATCCGTTGTTGAGGTTACAGGTTCTTGGAGCCAACTTGGCTGAATTGTAACTTCTTCGCCCGGCATAGCCCAGCCCCAAATCGGCGCATCACATTTCTGCTGCAGTACCATGTGGTCGCAGAAAAGTGAGGCGACTTTTACTTCGCTGTAAACGGTTGATGATAAAAGTATGATTGCCGATAAACTTCTGAAAACAATTTTCTTCAACATAATATTGCCATCCCAATTTTATTTATCAATTAAAGGTCTTACAAGCGATGTCCAAAGTTCATAGCCTTTGTCGTTCAAATGCAGGCCGTCATCTTTCAACAAATCTTTGCGCGGCTTGCCGTCAGAATCGAGCAGAACCTTTGAAACATCTACGAAGTGTATATTTTGCTGTTTTTTGCAGAAAATTTCAATCAATTTATTTGTTTCAATCATCTGCGGCCAATAATTCCACCTGCTAATGCTGGGTTTAATCGAAATATAGATGATTCTTGTTTCCGGCAGGGTCTGGCGAACCTTATAGAATAAGGACTGAAAGTCTGCCGCAATCATCTCGGAGGGTTTGTTGCAAACTGTGTCGTTATCGCCGGCGTAAAAGACAATAGTCTTTGGCTTGTACGGCAGAATTATCTGGTCTGCGTAATATAAGGAGTCAATAACAAACGAACCGCCAAAACCGCGATTGATTGTTTCAATGTCAGGGAAGAACTTCTTTGTGTCCCACATTCTTATGCTCGAACTGCCGACGAAAAGCACAGCATTTTGCGGCGGGGATGTTTGTTTGTCGCTATCAATAAATTTTTGTATGTCATCTTTCCACCTGTCAGGGTGTGTGTAATTCTCAATGGATTGTTTATTTAAAGCTTGCCGCTGTGTGTTTGTCTGCTGCTCGCTTAGGCATCCGCTGGAGAGCAGTGCGCAAGTAATTGCAAATAAATAAGTTACAACTTTTGTATTATGCTTCATTTTTCAGTTCCTATAATAATAAGGTTATTTGCGAAAATAGTTACACAGTAATTATACGCCAATCGGTATCCGATTCAAGAAATAAGAAAGTAAAAATTTTATCCGGCAGTCGTTTTTGTAAGTATTTGTAAAATAATAACTTAATAGCTTTGTGGATATTTTTGTAATTTTTTAGAGTTTGATTTTGTTCAAAAAAAGTTAAAAAAACATTGACAATATAATGGTAAAACGTCATAATTGGCCTGTGTAAATACTTGCACAAGACATTTTTTATTTTGGAGTGATGATTTTGGCGGTAGGCGTATCAAGTTTGAAAGATGTAGCACAGGCGGCAAACGTTTCTGTTCCGACGGTTTCTCGAATTCTGCGGAACAAAAATCTTTCGAGATTCTCTGAAGAGACGCGAAATAAAGTTTGTGAAGCAGCTACAAAACTTCGCTATCGGCCGAATATGTTAGTCAAAGGTCTTCAAACGGGATTGACGCACACAGTCGGCGTGATGGTTCCGCCTTTTGATTCTTACTGGTCTTCAATTCTTTACGGCATTCACGATACA
Organism: Planctomycetaceae bacterium; assembly: GCA_021371795.1. Taxonomy (NCBI): domain Bacteria; kingdom Pseudomonadati; phylum Planctomycetota; class Planctomycetia; order Planctomycetales; family Planctomycetaceae; species Planctomycetaceae bacterium. The sequence goes on from JAJFVK010000014.1 coordinate 75,049, forward strand.
CTCATCACAGTTGATTTTGTTCCGATTAATCTTTGGGTTCGCCACGGCGATAATTTTTCGAGCAGCGGACCTGTTGACGACCTTGAACAAATTCACAGGCTGATTGACAGACGTATTGACGGCGTAATAATGTGGCCGCCGATAACACCTGACTTTTATGCGCACAATGAAGAACTTTCGGCAAGAAATGTTCCGGTAGTAACAATTGACCATGAACTGCCGATAGAATTCGGCGCCAATTCGGTAACAACAAACGAAGAACACGGCGCACATCTTGTGGCAAAACACTTACTTGATTTGGGACATCGCCGCATAGCACATCTGGGCGATGTGGGCCTTGAGACATATAGCTGGGCACAGAGACGACGGAAGTTTTTTGAAAATGAAATCAACGCGGTTGAAGGCGCTTCGTGTTTTGCGGTAGAAAAGCCGAAAAACACGGACGGCCTTGAAATCGCCAAGAAGATATTAACAGCTAATCCACGTCCGACAGCAGTATATGCGGCCAGTGATTCGCTCGCCCGTTATATTTATCTCGCGGCAGCGGAACTTAAATTGCGGATACCGGAAGATGTATCTGTTGTTGGTTTCGCGGACCTTGATTTCGCTGCGTTTATGATGCCGCCGCTGACATCGGTAAGGCAAAAGGGGTATGAAGTAGGTCGCAGAGCGGCCAAGCTTCTGATTAACCGTATCCAGGGGAAATTCGCCCAGGATGGGACTCAAAACATTGTGATGAATTGCGAACTGGTTGTGCGTGGTTCCACCGCACCTATACAATCAGTTTAAAAAGTTAATATATCTACATCAATGAATCTTCAGCAGTGAAAGTCTCGCTGTTATTGTATGTTTGTTATAGGAAGGCAGATGAAAAAATCAGTAGCTTTTAAGGAGGTAAGTGTTATGAAAATAAGGTATTCAATAATTTCGTTAGTTTTAATTCTGGCGGTTTGCAGCCTTTCACAGGCGGCAACAAAGGTTCTTGAATGGAAATTCGACGGCGATCTTACTGATGCGAGCGGTAATGGTATAAATGGTACTGCATACGCATATACCGGTACGACAGCTCTGTCTTATACCGCTGGTGTAAGTGGTCAGGCGATTGTATCGGACGGTAATCAAAGTTCTTATACGACATCTGCAAGCACCGCAGTTCTTCCCCTGCTTGCGGCAGATACTTGGACGGTTAATTTCTGGGTTTGTCCAACAACGAATCCTATTCGTAACTGGGGACTTGCGTATTGTTTGGGAAACAGGCCAAACAGTTATGATGGTTTTGCAGCTGGCACATCACGGGCTATTTATTCGCAGACAAATAACATAACATTTACTGAAGGTCCGGATAATGGCGGCGGCGGTAAATATGTTTCCACAGGCATTCCGTTCGATGTCGGCCAGTGGCAGATGATTACGACAACCTATGATGGCATGAGAGTTAGAATATATAAAAATGGTCTGCTCATCGGCTCACGTGATGATGTTGTTTTTGCAGATGCACCCGGCGAAGTCAGAGTACCTGCTTACGCATGGGGCGGATATAACTTCCTTGCCGGTAAATATGATGAATTCACAGTATGGCGCGGCGCAATGACGCGGGATGAGATTTTAGATATGATCATTCCAGGTGTTCTGCCGGAAGTCGAACTGTTTGATGAAGTTGTTTACTACACTATGGATGACCCGGTTGACGGGACGATACAGAAAATGCCGGATCATTCCGGTAAGGTCTACGATGGCAATCTGTATGGTTATTCAACACCATCTACAGATTGGGTTGAAGCAGGCAAAAAGGGCGGCAGTCTTGTATTTGAAGGCGGTCAGGCTGTTGACCTTCCGGTTGGGGTGAGCGTGTCACAGTATGCACAATATTCCGTTGCATTCTGGTTCAAGTCCGGTTACCAGCCTTACAATACGGCTTTCTATTCAGAAAAGGCTACTGGCGTCGGAAGCTCATTTGTTATCCGTGGTGATGCCGGCGATACCGGAGCCATAAGAATTTACAGCAAAGATGCATCTTACAACTCACAGTACAGCCTCTATTATGATGCATCAGATTATATGGACGGCGACACATGGCATCATCTGGCATTTACAACAGACGGAAATGAAGCAAGATTTTATCTGGATGGTGAAGTTGTAGCATCATGCAGTGGTTATAATTCATGCACCAAAGGCGCTATGAGCGGCAGCGTTGGTTACAGTTGGGAAGCACAGGGGTTCCTTGGCGCCTGGGGCGAAACTTATGTTGACGAGTTCCATATGTATAAAGGGACGCTTTCACAGGAAAATATTTTGGCGTTGATGGCAGAAGGCAATATCGACAACGATTTAGATGTTGATTTTGTGGACTTTGCACAACTTGCCGAGCAGTGGTTCGAGAATACTACTGGCACAGCAGGCACAACTTATGTTGCTGATGATATGGAAGGCAATATAACCGGCTGGGCAGTATATCCAAGCAGTACATATACAGGCACTGGTACAATCAATCTTACATCAAATGCTTATGCAGGCAGCGGCGCTTTGCAGTGGAATTACAGTTTGCCGGAACTTGCAGGCGGTAACTACTCAAGTATTGTGTTTGACCTCGGTTCGGCCAAAGACTTGAGCGTATATAACGCTATGAAAGTTTACCTCTACAGACACAATGGTAATACAAGCGAAGATTTGATGTATCTGAAATTTATCGACGCATCACAGAATGTTATAGCTGAAAAATGGATAGAAGGCCCGAACTCGGTAATCCTTCCTGTTGATGAGTGGGATGAATGGTTCATCAATCTCGACAAAAAACTTGCGACATCTGGCGGCTCAAGCTATGTAGATAAAACAGCACTCACAGGTATTCGGTATATCATGATAGGCTGCGGCGGCACCAAGTCAACAGCACGTACAGGCATCATTGATATAGACGACATGAAATTTGTAAAATATCCAACTTGTTCATCATTCCTCACAGGCGATATTGATATTGCTGACTGTAAAGACTGCAAAGTTAATATGAAAGATTTGGCAACCTTTACGGAAGACTGGCTGGTTGGTGTAGAGTAATTAACAGTAAATAATTAGGGGCGGATATTGTAAATCCGTCCCTATATGTCAAAACTTAATAGAAGGGTGTTATTATGAGAGCAAAAAAAGCTTTCACATTAGTAGAGTTGTTAGTCGTAATCTCTATTATTGCTATTCTGTTGGCGGTTCTTATGCCGGCGCTGAACAAAGCAAAAGAGCAGGGACGAATGGTTATATGCCGATCTAATTTGAAAGGCATGGTAATGGGCGCCGCTCTCTGGTCGAACGAGCATGACGGTTATGTAATTGCCGGCGACTGGTTCAAAGACAAAGGCGATAACGGCAAAGAAAGTTCACTTGGACCGTATATCGGCGTAGAGCCCGGCAGAAAAAGCAGCATTATGACTTGTCCGACAGCAGTACACTCAAGATTTTTCAAAACAGATCCTGCGTTCGAAACAGACGCCACACGATACACATTCGCCGAGAATGGCTATCTGACATACAATTTCAGTACTGAAGGCAGCCCGGGCAGAAAAGGTGTCGATTCAACCGTAAGAGGTTCCGGCGGCTGGGTAGGCGTGGGCGATGTTTATTGGACAGAGCACGGGATGAATAAACTTATTGAAATCAGACAGCCTGCACAAACAGTATATTTCATCGACCATGAATACTATTTTGCCAACTCATGGGTGTTCAATCCGCGTAAAACTATTGCGGAACTTTCAAAAGCGCATCCTGATTACAAGTTTCAGACCCGCTGGCACAACAAAAAACCAAAGAATGATTATGGCGTTGGTGATATAGGCTGGGTTGATGGTCATGCGAGTATTGAACCGAGCGATATGGCCGGGCTCGACAGTGATGGTACGGAACGCTGGAGATATTATTTCTATAAACACTAATGTGTAAATAAATTCTCTTTGGGATTAAGAAGAAGATGTATAAGCGGTATTTAATAGTCTGGTTCTGTCTTTGTGCTGCGGCGTTCGGTGCGGATATCACTTTCGATGTCTGCGATGTGTCGCACTCATTCGACGGATTCGGCGCACAGATTTGGCCGGGCGATTCACGAGTAGAATCGCTGACTACCGCTTTGAACCTCAAATATTATCGTATTGCTCCGGGCGGATGCTCAAGCCCTCCTGTCGATGCTACCACGACTGTGATGGACGCTTATGTCAGCAGTCAATACAACGGGACAAGTCGCGGCAATGCTGTTGAATATTCTCTTGCGATGGCTCAAACGCTCGGCGTTAAAGTGATTTTAATCAAATTCGGATGCGTTCCTTCAACATGGCTCGGCACCGGTAGTAGATTGAAAAGTGCTTACTTCAACGACTTTGCAAGAATCTGGGCGTCAGAAGTTTTGTATTTTAAAAATTGCGGCTACACGATTGACTACATTGAACTGTTTAATGAACCGGAAGGTAATTGGAATGTTTACTGTCCGGGCGCAGATTACAATACGGTTGTAAAACTTGTTCGCGCAGAACTCGACAGCAGAGGTCTTTCCAACGTAGGTATTATTGGGCCGGGATTGGCTGTTCTTACAAATGGCACATCGTGGATAAATGCACTCGATACGAACGGCAAAAATGCGATTGGAGCATGGTCAACGCATGCCTGGGATGAAAGCTGGTGGGGTACCAGTGCTTTGCCGAGTTATCTTGACCAGCGGTGGAAGAATTACTTCGGCGCAGCGGTAAATTTAGCCGCCCCGACGCACAGCAAGCCCATTATCGTTACCGAGTATGCGACAGGCGTTCAAACTTATAACGGCGTAACGTTCGACAGTAATCATTTTTGCGACAGCAATCAGTTCGCCCAGCGGTGTTATGAAAATTCATTGACGATGGCGAATAACGGTGCGAATGTTCTTTGCTACTGGGAAGCGGCAAATCAAAGCTGGCAGGATAACTTTTTTGGCTGGCAACGAGTCAATTCTACGTACAGGCCGGTATACTATTCGTTTTTAACGCTGGCTCCGTACATTCCTGACAACGCGAAGGTTCTGACCAAGACGTGGACTGGCAGCCAAATCAGCGCATCGGGATTCTTCGGCAGTAATCGACTTGTAATGGCTTTTGCCAACAGTACGGCAAACACGGTAACACGCAGCGTTCAGGTAACGGGCGTAAGTAGTCTTGTTATTACTACTGCCAAAGCATTCGAGGCCGGCGTTGTAACGGATGAGCTTTCGAATGTTTCTTTTGATTATGCTTCCGGCACGATGAATGTAACTCTTCCGCGAGAAAGCACGCTGACAGTTGTCGCGATGGTAAATGAATGCGGTTCCAAATTGGACGTTAATCACGACTGCAAAACTACGTTTGCCGACTTTATTGAAATATCAGCCGACTGGATGAAAGATAATCTTGTGCCGGAGGAAAAGGTTGTTGAAGATTTTGAATCTTATGCAAGCAGCGCAGCAGTTTCGGCGGCTTGGGTAGTTCATGTAAATGGAGATCCTGCAACGGAAACGCTGGTGGATGAAGGCGGCAACAAGTGTTTAAAACTTTTGTACAATACAAATGGTTCGAATGCCTGGCTTCAAACGAAATATCTTCTGCCCGGTGCTGTATGGCTTGGGTCTGGTGTTAATTGGGCATCACCTGGTTATACAAATATATCGTTTAAATATAAAATAACCGATCAGGGAAGCGATTTGACTCAATTTACAATTTGGAATTCGGGCGGCACGAAAATAGCGGGCGCGGATATTGGAAGCGGTACTGTAACAGGCGGCTGGGTTACGGTAAATTTAAATCTTCAAACGATTAAAGCGTCCGGCCAAAATTATCAAAATGTCGGTTTGATTGGATTTACGGCAAAGAATACATATTATGACAGCCCGACAGGCGATATTTACTTTGATAATGTTATTCTTTCAAACAGCGAAAATACGGTATGTTTCGGCACAATAGTCGGCGATATTAATGATGATTGTGTGGTTGATTTTGAAGACGTTTGGCTGTTCAGTCAAAAATGGCTCGAGTGCAGATTGATGGAACAATCGCAGTGCTGGTAATTTAAATTTTAATAGTAAATGTTTAATGTTTTTTGGAGGTCAAAAAAATGAAGAAGTTGTTAAGTTTAATGTTGGTTGTTGTTCTTATGAGTACTGTTGCTTTCGGCGCTACACTCAAACTTGAGTGGAAGTTCGAAAACAATGCTCTTGATACCAGTGGTCAGGGCATTAATGGTTCTTATTTCGGCACGTCTGCGTTTACAGATGGTATCGTTGACAGAGCGTTTGTTTCGAGCGGCTCGAACAGTATTTACAAAACCGGTATTTCATCGAGTTTGCTTCCTATCGCGGCTGCGGATGCCTGGAGCGTCAATATCTGGGTAAAGCCGGATGATACACCGAGTGATTGGAATGTTCTGTTTGCAATCGGCAATAAGCCGAGCGGCAATGCGACAAATTCGTCGAGAGCTGTATATTCAAACGCGACCGGCGATATTGTTTTCACCGACGGTACAGGTTTGGGCGGACATTTTCTCGTCGGTACTGCAAAATATGAAGTAGACGCGTGGCAGATGATTACGGCAACTTATGACGGTACGAATGTAACACTGTACAAAAATGGTCAAAACATTGGCTCGCTGGCATTTACATTCACAACAGCTCCGGGCGAAGTACGCGTTCCAACGAATCCGGGCTGGAGTACATTTATGTCAGGCGCTTTCGATGAATTCACAATCTGGAGCGGATGCTTAACAGGCAGCGAAGTTTCTGCAATGTACAAAGCAATCGTTCCGGAACCGGCAACAATGACGATTCTCGCTCTTGGCGGACTTTTGTTAAGAAGACGTAAATAATATTTCTGTGTGGAAGTATTAGTATTTATTAATTTTCAGTTTTTTTTAGGAGGTAAAAAAATGAAGAAGTTTGTATGTTTGTTAGTAGTTATGGTACTTGCAGCTGGAGCGAATGCGGGATGGATCAATTTAGACAATTTCGAGTCGTATGCCGACAGCGCAGCGCTGAATTCGTCATGGGTAGTTAAAACAGATGGAGGAGTAACACCGATTATTGAAACATTGGAAAATGACGGCGACAATTACATGAAACTATATAAAAATACTACTGGTAATGGTGCAGGCTATATGCAGACAAGGTACCTATTGCCCGGCGGTGTATGGCAAAATCATGGTGTTAATTTGACATACCTAGGAATCACGGACATTAAATTCGATAGTAAAGTAACGGACAAAGCTTGCGACTACCTCCAGTTTTCTCTTGTTGATTGCTGGGGCTATGCAGTGACAAGTACCGTTAACCTGCCAACTTCCACTGGTAACGTACATGATTGGGCGACAACTGATCCTATAAATTTAGCATCCATTCTAATTGCTGGCAAGAACTTCGAGAATGTATACGCCATTTCCCTTACACTGAAGAACACATATAGTGGCGTTGGTGATGTGTTGATTGACAATGTTATGGTGATGGTTCCGGAGCCTGCAACGATGTCGATTCTTGCACTGGGTGGACTCTTGTTAAGGAAACGTAAATAAGTATAATGAGTTGTTAAATAGGATGGCGTCGAGGGAGCAAATTTTTATCGGCGCCATCTTTGTTTCTGTACGGAGATAAAATGCAATATTTAGGGATTACGGATTACTGTATCATCGGAGGATACTTTCTTTTCCTTATTGGCCTTGGTGTTTACCTAAGCCGCAGAGCATCGAAGAGCCTTGACGAATATTTTCTCGGCGGTCGGTCGCTGCCGTGGTGGGCTTTGGGTATCTCCGGTATGGGCTGGTCTGTCGATGTTACAGGCACAATGCTAATCGTATCCCTTCTTTATCTGCTCGGGCCTCGCGGATTATTTATCGAGTTCCGCGGTGGTGTACCGCTTGGGCTTGTCTTTACAATGATTTGGACCGGCAAATGGCACAGGCGTTCGGGCTGTATGACAGGCGCTGAATGGATGGCGTTCAGATTCGGTAACGGTTTCGGAGCAAACTTTGCGCGAATTTCAAAAGTTGTCGCACTTATAGTATTCACTATCGGTATGCTTGTTTACACCATCAAAGGCACAGGTTTGTTCTTCTCGATGTTTCTGCCGCTTTCGCCTTTTCAATGCTCGCTGATTATGCTGGGCATTACCACAATTTATACCGTGCTGGCAGGGTTTTACGGCGTTGTGCTTTGCGATTTATTGCAGTGCGGTCTGATATTAATTGGAATGTTTACTGTTACGGTGCTTGCGGTTCTGAAAATCAGCGGCAGCGATACTGATTTCGCAGCTCTCACGCAAACAGTTACGCATTGCAGTCAATGGCTTTCGTCGTTTCCGCAGCGATTTGCTGAAATGCCGGAAGGTTATAAAGTTTATGAATCATTGTATATGTTCACAATCTTTCTGCTTCTGCGAAATATCATTATGGGCTTTGGCACCGGCGACGACCCACAGTATTTTGCCGCGAAGAATGAACGCGAATGCGGCAAAGTCGCGTGCTGGTGGATGACGTTGAGTACTTTCCGCTGGCCGATGATGATTGGCTACGCGGTTCTTGGAATGTTCATTATTAAAGATATGTTCCCCGACCAGGCTATACTTGCACAGGCCGCTGTTCTTATCAAGCAGCAGCTCGGAAACGTCAGCGCAGGAGCGTGGCCGGATTATCTGTCAAAGATAATGAATAATCCATCAGCATATCCTGTCGAATTTATAAACAGTCTCAAAGCACTGCTTGGCGAAAACTGGATTGCGAAACTTCATCTGCTTAGTTATGATGGCACGATCAACGCTGAAAAGGTAATGCCGGCGGTTCTGCTTTACGGTATTCCGTCAGGGCTTAAAGGCCTTATTATGATTTCGCTCATCGCAGCCGGTATGTCAACTATTGACGTTACCATAAACAAAGCGGTATCATTTTTCACAAAAGATATTTATCAAAGGTATCTGCGTCCGAAAGCTGTTCATAAAGAACTAATGATGGCGACATATATTTTTACAATCGCTCTGGTCGCGGTAAGTTTTATTATGACTTATACCGTAAGGAGCATCAACGACATCTGGGGCTGGATTACGATGGGACTTTGTTCGGGGCTGGCGGTTCCATCGCTGCTGAAGATGTATTGGTGGCGGTTTAACGGCGGGGGTTTTGCGATTGGTACTATAGCCGGTTGCGTCAGCGCTGTAGTACAGAGAATTTTCTGGCCAGAACTTCCGGAACAATGGCAATTTATTGTTCTGACCGTTTTTGCGACTGTATGTTCTGTCGCGGGCACATATCTTACAAAGCCGACAGACAGGGCGGTACTTGAGAACTTTTATAAAATTACAAGGCCTTTCGGTTTTTGGAATCCGTTAATTCATATTCTGCCGGAAGACATCAGAGCAAAAATGAAAATAGAACATAAAAATGATTTACTTGCGCTGCCATTTACCGCAGTCTGGCTTGTCGCGATGTTTCTTATGCCGATGCAGTTGGTTGTTCAGCAATTTAAAGCGTTTTATATTACGTTTGGTGTGTTTATTGTAAGCGTTATTGGTATGTACTTCTTCTGGTATAAAAATCTGCCAACCGACGAAGATGTGCAAATAACAGAAAAACATTTGGAAAATCAGGAAAATGAGCGGAAATTAGCTGCCTGTGAGAAAAACTAATATCACAATTTATTTAATATTGCTTTGCTCTTTAACTGTGTCATCACTGGCGGCAGCAGGGGGATACTCTGTTGCTGTGATGGAAAATAGAACAGCGGGCAAATTGCTTCCTGTGCTTAAATCAAGTTTTAAGGCCGATTCAGTCAGTTACGCAAAATTCAGCGAAATAGGCAAATACGATTGCTTAATCATATCTGATGATGTCAAACTGTCGGGTGTTCAGCAAAAAAAATTGTTGAGTTTTCTTAAATCAGGCAGAGATTTAGTTCTTCTTGGCGCAAATGATATAAATTTGCCGGAACTGCCTGTGTTTGAACGTCGCGATATTTATTGCTACAAAGATGCGAAAGTTATCAAAACTTACGAGCAGCAGGATGTTCTAAAATCAAAAATTGAAATCAAAGGTTCATTTGACGGCCTTTCAGCGATTGCATTTGAGTATCCGGAAGTTTCGCGTTATGTTCCTGTTTTAGCCGTTGAAGATGAATATTCCAGAAATGTTGCTTTTGCCTGCGGTGTTTTAGTTAATTACGCAGGTGAGTTCAAAAACAGCAACTGGATTTTGTTTGGCGTCGATTATCCTGAATTTTACAAAAGCAAAGATTTTTTTAACGTGCTTATAAAGCTTTTAAATACAGTTAAAAGCAAGTATCTCGCCGAGGGTCTAAAAAAACAGGATGCAGCCGACAAGAAAAAAAACCTGCCAATAACTTCGCCCGCACCCAAAGATTATGTGAAACTAAGTGAAGACGGCAAACATTTTATTTTGCCGAACGGAAAGAAATTTTTCGCGTTAGGCTGCAATTACCTGGGGCCGTTTGAGAGGCAAACCGAATTCGGCGAAGATTACTATAATTTAAAACGCATCGAACAGGATTTTCAAAAGGCAAAAGAGGCCGGTATAAATTCTTTCAGGTTCTGGAATGTTCGAATTGACCAGTATCCTGAACGGTTTAAAACAATTATTGAACTGGCGAGAAAGTATCAAATCTATCTTATCTTGCAGCCCAGAGAACACCCTCTGCCGACGGATAAGGCGATGATTAACGTTTTCAAAAGAACCGCAGAAGTTGCGGGCGGAGAAACAATAGTATTGGGCTACGATTTAATGAACGAGCCTTATATCACAATGATAGGCTCTGTTCGAGCCAATGGCAGACCATCGGAAATATTACAGCAAAAAGTTTATGAACGATACTCCGATAAATACTATGATAAAAAATGGGTTGAGTATGCTTACAGCAACCCCGGCTGGCCTGAAATCGGCAAATGGATAAAAGGCACGGATGCGAAAAATCTTTACGCGGCGTATTCGATGGGCAAACAATATATTGAAAAATTTAATCAGTCATCTGATTACTCCTGTCTTTACGGCATAAACGGTCAGTTGTCGATTGAGCCGGAATATAAGGATTTTATCGGCGCGGTTGATAGTACATTTGCTTATTGGATTAGTTCTCATCAGCAGGCAATGAGGCAGCTTGATAAAAATCATTTTTACACAGTTGGCTATAATACATCTTTGGCTGCGTTGCCATGTAATAAAATGCTTGATTTTACTTCGCATCATATTTATCAGATGCCGTATTCTTATGAGGATGTGAAAAAAGCTGTAACGACATTCGACCGTCTGCGGGCGTTGTGGCCGAATAAGCCGATTACGATGGGCGAATTCGGTTTTTCAAGCGGTCTTAAAATGCCGGACGGAAAATATCTTGGGCAGAATGCGTCGTCTGTCGGCGAAATGATGGTTTATCTGTATGCGTTCGCGCACGATTATTCCGGAGCGTATCTATGGCTGCTTTCAGAATGGCCTGTTACGAATATGAAATATAACGCACCGTGGATTTCATCGGAGCGGCAAATCTATGAATCGCAGTTTGGGATGTATTATTATGACGGCACAGAACTGGGGCGGCCGAAGCCCATTGCCTACGCGACGAAGTTTTTCCGCGAATATATCGATTCGCACGAACCCGGCAGCGGGAAGCTGGATATTATCAGAGCCGATACGCCGATGCAGACCGGTTATGTTTTTACAGACAAGAACGCTTTGTTTGTCGGCAACACAAAATATGATTCATCGCCCTTGAAATTTTACAGCGAAGAACCGACGAATGTGATGCTGGTGTGGGATGCGAACAAATTGAAAATTATGGCGACGAATGATACCGAAGTGATTGTCGATATGACTCAATTCGGTTTTGCGAAAAACACGGAATTTGATTTAACCGGTAATTATGATTCGTTATTAAAAGTAAAAGACGCAATCCAGTTGAAATTGCTCGAAGGGCAGCCTGTAACATTTTGTATAAAAGGAAAGAAATGAAACTGACACGATACAAAAAAAATCCAATTCTATCACCTAAATTGGCCAACAAATGGGAAAATCTCGTTACCACAAATCCGACAGCGTGGTACGACAGTGACAGCGGCGAAGTTAAGCTGATATATCGTGCCGCCGGCGATGATGACGAGCATTACATTTATCTTGGTCTTGCGACGAGTAAAAACGGTTATGATTTTGTCCGGTGCAGCGACAAGCCGATGGTTTCGCCAATGCCTAAAAATAATATTGGTGGTATCGAAGACCCGCGCATCGTGAAAATGGATGGGCTTTATTATATTACTTTTGCGTTTCGGCCGTTTGCGCCGGGCAAATACTGGATTCCAAACGACAGACGCATATACAATGCTCCGAAACTTGGCGAGGGTTATCCGAGATTTTTGCGTGAGAATCTTTCAGCCACAGGTTTGCTGATTTCCAAAGATTTGAAAAAGTTCACTTATGCCGGCCTGCTTTCCAATCTTGCTTATGACGACCGCGATGTGATAATGTTCCCGGAAAAAATTAAAGGCAAATATGTTACGCTGCATCGTCCGATGGAATGGTGCGGCAAAAAATACGGCACTGATTTTCCGGCGATGTGGATTGCGTTTTCCGACGATTTGCTCGGCTGGAAAAATCTGAAACTTCTGGCAAAGGGCAAACACGCCTGGGAAAAGAAAATCGGCGGCTCTACTCCGCCAATCAAAACCAAAGACGGCTGGCTGGTGTTTTATCATGCGGTCGGCGATGATAAATATTATCGAATAGGCGCTATGCTGCTTGATTTGAAAAATCCGATGAAAATTCTGCACCGAAGTCCAGACTGGCTGATGCAGCCTGAAAAGCCTTATGAAACGAAAGGGCTTTACAACGGCGTTTGTTTCCCGTGCGGAAATGTTGTTATCGACGGTAAATTATTTGTGTACTACGGCGGTGCGGACAAATATGTCGGCGTGGCGACCTGCGATTTGAATGAATTACTTGCTTATTTAAAAACTTGTTCTGCGTAAGAGAGGTTCCTATGAGTGACGGACTTGCAAATACGATTAACGATCTGAAAAAGAAAAATGACGCGATGCTGAAAACGATACCGTGGGAAAATCGTCCCGCCGGTTGCAGCGATGTCGTCTGGCGGTCAAAATTAAATCCGATTATTAAACGAAATCATCTTCCGACGTCGAACAGTATTTTTAACAGCGCTGTTGTACGTTTTGGGAATGGTTTTGCCGGTGTTTTCCGTTGCGATGACAAAGTCAGAAATATGCAGCTTCACGTCGGCACAAGCGATGACGGTCTGAATTGGCGTATTGAGCCGGATCGGCTGAAATTCAAATGCGAAAATAAAGATCTCGCCGACTGGGAGTACGGCTATGACCCGCGTGTCTGTTGGATTGAAGACCGTTATTATGTTACCTGGTGCAATGGTTATCACGGGCCGACAATCGGCGTCGCTTATACCAAAGACTTTGTAGATTTTTATCAAATGGAAAACGCGTTTCTGCCGTTCAATCGCAACGGTGTTTTGTTCCCTCGCAAAATCAACGGCGAATACGCGATGCTTTCGCGTCCGAGCGATAACGGACATACGCCTTTTGGTGATATATATTACAGCCAAAGCCTGAATATGATTCACTGGGGCAGACATCGGTTTGTTATGGGAACGACGATGGGCTGGCAAGCGACGAAAATTGGAGCAGGGCCGATACCTATCGAAACACCTGAAGGCTGGCTATTGTTCTATCACGGCGTGCTGACGAGTTGCAATGGTTTTGTATATAGTATGGGTGCGGCATTGCTTGATTTGGAACAGCCGTGGAAAGTGCGTTTACGCAGCAGTTCATATTTGCTTTCGCCGCAGGAAAATTACGAATGTCTCGGCGATGTACCGAATGTGGTATTCCCGTGCGCGGCTTTATACGACAAGCCTGCCGGCAAAATTGCGATTTACTACGGCGGCGCTGATACGGTAACGTGCATGGCGTTCTGCAAGATTGAGGAAGTTCTGGAACACCTCAAATCAGACAGTTGTATATAACAATAAATAAAAAAACTCCAGGCAGGATATTTAAACCCCGCCTGGAATTTGAAGGGGAATTGGAATATTAACTGTTGAACTCTTTCAGTTCATCATGGTTATCCAGTGGTATTGTTTTTACAGCTTTTGCTTTTGAAACAGCCGGTGTTTTCTTTTCAAACTTTTTATCCGTGCTGCCTGCAATGTGATGTATCGCATGGTCAAAAGTTGTCAAATGCTTCTGTGCGGTCTTATGAGCTACCGGAGCATGACGTACTTCTGACTTACTGCTTCCGCCGACAAGATTTACCAAATCCTGTACAATCTGATTCATCTGTTCAGCCTGTGCACTAAGTTCTTCAGATGCACTTGCTGACTCTTCAGCATTCGCGGCGTTCTGCTGTGTTACCTTGTCCATCTGTGCAACGGCTGTATTGACCTGGTCAATGCCCTGTGCCTGTTCAGATGAAGCGGCAGCTATCTCGCCGACGAGATCGGTTGTTTTGCCGATGCTCTGAACTATTTCCTCGAGAACTTTGCCGACTTCATTAGCGATGTCAACGCCGTTCTTTGAACTCTTTACAGACTCTTCAATCATATTGGCGGTGTTCTTCGCGGCTTCCGCTGACCTCATCGCAAGATTGCGAACTTCTTCAGCGACAACTGCGAAACCCTTGCCCGCTTCGCCTGCACGAGCGGCTTCAACAGCGGCGTTCAATGCAAGTAAGTTTGTCTGGAAAGCTATTTCATCGATGACCTTAACGATTTTCGCGGTTTCATCAGATGATTTTTGTATGTCACGAATAGCTGTACTCATTCTGTTCATCGCTTCAGCGCCATTATTTGCGGCTTTGCGTGTTTCGCTTGCCAGTGTATTGGCCTGCTGCGCGTTGTCAGCGTTCTGTTTAGTCATAGAAGACATTTCTTCAAGGCTTGAAGATGTTTCTTCCAGACCGGCAGCTTGTTCAGTAGCGCCCTCGGCAAGAGATTGTGAAGCGGCTGAAACCTGACCGGACGCAGAAGATACCTGCTCCGCTCCGTCTGTCAAACCGGCTATGATT